>JAFOLE010000128.1 GCA_017419465.1 Solobacterium sp.
ATGAGCGTAGTAAAAGATCAGATCTGGCTGTCTGACAAGGATGTTGAAGGAACAGCGGCAGCGGAAGGTGTGGAGCGCAGAATCAAGAGCTATACCGACGAACTGATGGTGGTGGAAAACGTATTTCAGAAGGGTGCTGTGGGAGCGGTTCATTCCCATCCGCATACACAGATCACCTATGTGGTATCCGGTAAATTTGAATTCAATATCGGCGGTGAGAAACGCATCGTCACGGCAGGGGACACGATGCTGAAAAAGAATGGCATCGAACACGGATGCGTCTGCCTTGAGGCAGGCATCCTGCTGGATATCTTCTCGCCCATGCGGGAAGACTTCGTGAAATAAAAAAGAACTCTTTGAATGAACGGAAAGGAACAAGGACGGAACGGCGTATGATCAGAATCAATATTGACAAGCTCTACCGGTTTGAACACAAAGCAGAGCCCTGCAGCATCGGATTTCCGATTCCTGCGGGAGCGCTTACGACAACGGACAATATCTGTCTTTACGCAGGAGGCATGCGTCTTCCGCTGCAGTCAAAGGCAACGGCACGCTATAAAGACGGCTCTGTAAAGTTCGTCTTCCTGCGCTTTCTGGCGGATATTCCCGCATACAAAGGGATGACGGTCGACTGTGATCTTAACGGATCTGCCGAAGGCGCAGCAATTCCGTTTAATCCGGTTACTGTAACGGAACTTGCGGACGGTCTTCGCATTGAGAGCGGTGCGGACAGCGGACTCTGCATCGACTTGAAAAACGGCTCTGACAGTATCTTTGAACAGATAACTGCCGGTAACAGGACCTATGGAAAAGATGTGTTTGAAGGTCCGGTTCTCAATGAAAAAGGACAGAACGGTACCTATACGCTGCGGACGGGAACCTGGAAGGTCATTGAAAACGGTCCGGTCTGCGCAATCGCAGCGGTAAAGGGAAGTCATACCGCCGCGGATACTGAAAAGAAGATCGATTTTGAACTGCGTCTTACCGCATGGGCGGGCAAGCCGTGGATCGAGGCTGCTTACCGGATCATCAACACGGATGATGCGCCGCTGCATATCAATTCGCTGCGTTATGAACTGCATCTCGATCATCCGGAAGGTGCACGCACCTGTGTTGCAAACTCCAACTACGGGACATCCTATTCCGTAAGCGAAGAAGGGGAGACGATCACAAAGACGATCGATGCGGACTGGATCATGCAGGAAGCAAACGAGCACTTCTGCGAAGTGTTCCACGGAACCTTCTTTGCGGATGTGACCGGAAAGAATGACGGCATTGCCGCAACGATCTTCCAGGCGCATCAGAATTTCCCGAAGGCGCTGGAAGCGGACAGGAACGGTATCCAGATCATGCTGGTGCCGGAGGGTGCAGGGGAAGTCATCATGCAGAGCGGCATGGCAAGAGAACAGAAGTTCCTGCTGCATTTCCATGACGCAGAAGAGACACTGGAGTCGCTGAATGACCGCAGCATCGTCTATCAGATGCCCAACCGTCCGTATGTATCCCCGGAAGTCATGAAGGAATCCGGCGTCTGGCCGCGGATCTTTGCGGATAAATCCGACTTCACAGTGGAACAGGCGCTGATTTCCAGAGGTGACGGACACTGCCGTGCCTACGGCATGCTGAACTTCGGTGACGGCTATGACTCCAACTACACGGCACAGGGCCGCGGAAACGGCAAACTCGTCTGGGTAAACAACGAGTATGACTATCCGCATGCATGTGCGCTGCTGTTCGCACGGACCGGTGTTACCCGTTTCCTGGACTATGTCATTGCATCCGCAACACACTGGATGGATGTGGACGTCTGCCACTACCATAAAGATCCGATGTTCCTTGGCGGACAGTGGGAACACACTGCCGGTCATGTGATCAACGGCCGTCAGCTCTGCTCGCATCAGTGGGTGGAAGGACTTCTCGACTACTATCACTTCACGGGTGATGAGCGCGGTCTTGAAACCGCAATCGGCATCGGCCATAACGTACAGCGTCTGCTGGATACACCGGCATTTGCGAAAGTCGGTGAAGCCAATGCGCGTGAGACCGGATGGGCGCTCCGTACACTGACAGCGCTGTATCTGGAAACGCATGACGAGAGCTGGCTTGCCAAGTGTGAGCGCATCGTCAATGACTTCCGTGTCTGGGAAGAGACCTACGGCCACTGGATGGCACCGTATACCGACAATACTCTGATCCGCGTTCCGTTCATGATCGCGGTCGCAGTCGGAAGCCTGATGCGTTATTACAATGTATTCCCGAATGAAGAACTCAAGGCGATGATCCTCCGCCAGGTGGATGACCTCATTGAGAACTGCTATGTGAAGGAGTGGGGACTCTTCTACTACAAGGAACTCCCGACCCTGAACCGTCTTGGAAACAATACGCTCCTGCTGGAAGCACTGACCTATGCGTATGATCTGAGCGGTGATCCGAAATATCTCACCTATGGTATCGAAACCTTCAAAAATGCGATGGAAGACCGTCAGGGTTATTCCTCCACAAAACGCAAGGTTGAGGATACCGTCCTTGTTGGAAATGCCAGTGCCAAGATTTTTGCCCAGAGCATGATCCCGCTTTCCATCTACTACCGCGCACTGGCAGAAAGCGACATTGATTATCGATGAAAAAAATAAACATGACCCGCGGACCGATCATGCGCAACATCATTCTGTTTGCGCTGCCGATCATCGCGGGAAACATCCTTCAGTATCTCTATACGACCGTTGACACACTGGTCATCGGAAACTATTGCGACCATACGGCAATTGCGGCGGTCGGAACCAGTTCCCAGCCGGTGGAAGTGCTGCTGTGCATCTTTCTCGGCATCGGAACGGCTGTCAGTATTCTGATCTCCCAGCACATCGGTGCCGAGGATTTCCGGGCCGTAACCAATACCTGCCGCACGGCAATCTCCTTTGTCTTCTTCTGCGGCATTCCAATCAGTATTCTCGGATGGTTCGTATCGCCGGTGATCCTGCGCATTATGAATGTGCCGGCAGATGTATGGAGCCAGGCACTGCTGTATACGCGGATCGTATTGTGTTCAGCGATGGGCAACATCGGCTACAACATGAATGCAGGTATCCTGCGCGGCATGGGCGACAGCCGGGCTTCGCTGTACTTCCTGCTGGTGTCATGCATTGCCAATATCGTGCTGGACATCACGCTTGTCGCAAGCTTCGGCATGGGTGTTGCCGGGGTTGCGATTGCGACCGGAACGGCCATGTATCTGGCATGGATCGCCAGCATCTTCTATATCCGTCACCGCTATCCGGAAATCGGCTTTACGGTATTCCCGCAGGGTGCGGATAAGCAGGAACTGAAATCCATCCTGAAGATCGGCATTCCGATCGGTCTCAATAACTCGCTGTTTTCACTGGGACATGTCGCAACCCAGACCCTGATCAATACGCAGGGCTCGGTATTCATGGCCGCGTGGTCGGTATCCGGCAGAGTCAACGGAATCGCAAACATGGCGATCACCGGAATCTCTTCCGCCGCCACAACATTCTCCGGACAGAACTACGGTGCCGGACGGATTGACCGGCTGCGGGAAGGCCAGTACATCATCCCTGCCTCAAACGGACTGATCACACTCGGCTTCGGACTGCTGTTTATCCTGATCCGGCAGCCGATCCTGCGCTGCTTCACCTCGGACCCGCAGGTTCTTGCGATGGCTTCCCGCTTTGCGGTGATCATGCTGCTGAGCCAGTGGATGTATGCGGTATTCAACGGCATATCCTGCATCGTCAACGGTACAGGACGGGTAAAATACACCACGCTCATCAATCTGATGATGCTGTGGGCAGTGCGTGTTCCGTCTGCCTTCCTGATCGTAAAGTTTATCGGCGGTGACTATATTCCTTACAGTTTCCCGCTGTCCTTCGCGTTCGGTATGCTGTGCATGATCGGGTATTACATCTTCAGTAAGGACTGGAGAAATCTGATGCACAGTGATGATCCGCAGCACAGCGCACGCAAGGAACCGCATGCACGCGGACTCCGTTCCTTCTTCAGTCTGTCGTAAGCGGCTGAGGAAAATCTTATTTATAGGATATATTTCTGCGGTATATCAGGGTCCCTCCTTAACTACGCAGATTGCTGTTCCCGGACGGCTGACTGACCATCAGCTGTCCTTTTTTTTCAGGTGAAATGTTTGCCCCGGCATGGCTGTTCTATAGGATGAATCGTATATAATAAAGTCAGTGATCATCCCTGACGATGAAGAGAAAAGGAGAGAACATCATGAACAAAGCATTTCTGGACGCGATTAAAGGATTAAGCAAAGAAGAAAAGAAATCATATTTTGAGTCTCACAAGGGTGAACTGTTTGATCAGACACTCAAGGCAGTTAACGGCGGAACCGGCGCAAATGTCGAGAATCCGACTTCCGAGGTTCCGTATGCAGGCAACTGGATCTCTTCTCCGGGCTATGTCTGTGAAGGCAAAGAAATCTGCTGAGACATCCGCATTGGAACAGGAATCTTAATAATCATCATCAGGATCTGCGTCAGGCAGATCCTTTTCTGTGTTGTGCCGGTAATGCAATACAATATATCTGAGCAGGAGAGCGTCTGATGTCTGAAGCCGATGAACGGATGTATCGAACCATCATCTGTAATCTGACAAAACCGGATGACCGTAAGGCCATGCCTGGTTTTTCTGCGCACTTTCAGCTCGGAAAACAGGCACAGGCTGACTTTGCACAAGCGCGTGAGACCCGGCTGCTTCATGCGTCAGAGCCGGCTCTAACTCAGCTGTTTCTGGAATATCTGAACGATATCGACCAGATCGACCGGTATCTTTCGGATACAGAAGATCCGAAACTGATGCCGTACCGGGAGTCGTTTGTCCGGATGGTCACAGCGGATGAATGTGCCTGGCTCAGGGAAACACTTCCGGAACTGATCGATCTGATCTGGAAAACCGATGAAATCTATGATGCGGCAGTGCAGGAACTGCTTTCACGGATCGACGCCATGTATGAAGGCATCTCTGACAGACTGCTCAATGGAAAACCGTTCCGGGAAGTGACCGGTGTGGCTATGGACAGCGGAGATCTGCATCATCACGGACGTTCCGCCGCGATCATCACCACCGATACCGGACGGTTTGTATATAAACCGCATTCCATGGGAATCGATGTACTTGCCGGGGATATGATCGGCCGCTTTTTCAGCGATGTCATGAAAGCACCGAAGGTGTGCTGTGCAGAAGATTATGGATTTGCGGAGTTCATCGGATCGCATCCGGCAGATACGGAATCCTCCGCAAAACAGTATTTTCATAATCTCGGCGGACTTGCGGCAGTGGTTCTGATGCTGGGAAGCAGTGATCTTCATCATACCAATGTGCTTTCAAAGGGCTGTTATCCGATCATCATTGACTATGAACTGATGATGACCCCTGGAAACGGAAATATAAAAGAAGGATATGACCGGGAGATCGCAGAATCTCTGCTGTACACTTCTCTGATGCCGTCGCGTCATGGTGATACGGAATCCAGCATTCTGTTTGCGGCGGATGATGAAAATCAGAGTGCACCGGTGATCAATGGCATACGGAAAACCGTTTCGGATGAACCGGCCGCATTTCTTTCCGGCTTCCGGGCGATCTACCGGCGCATTGTGAGCTGTAAGGAAGAACTGAAGGCATATATGCGTTCTGCGGAGCCGGTATCCGTGCGCCATATTCTGCGCGGTACGGACGCGTATACCATCCTGCTGGAAAAACTGCACAGTAAGGCCTGGCTGAAAGATCACGTCGTCAGGGAGGCTCTTTCCGAAGAGCTGCGCCGTGCGATGTTACGCAGCGGTCTGAAACATGCGGATAAGATCGTCACTTCGGAGTGTGATGCACTGCTCAGAGGGGATATTCCGTATTTTTCAATACGCACGGATTCCCGGGATCTGTCGGCGGATGGAACGGCAGTATATACAGACTATTTCCGCAATACCTGCATGGATCATGTCTGTGAACGGATCAATCGAATGAATGAAGCGGACCTTGCATTTGAGGAGGCGCTTCTGAAAAAGGCGATGACCCGGGTGATCCGCCGGATTCCGTATACGGAGGAGGTGCGTGAACCCATCAGGAAGGAACAGACGCTTTCTGCGGCCGCTCTGCAATCCCATGCGGAAGATATTTTTACTGGAATCCTGCAGGATGCCGTGCGCACACCGTCCGGGGAGTTCTGCTGGTTCGGAACGGATTATTTCCTGCGTTCCGGCATGCATCTGATGGACGAGGGACTCATGGACGGAACCATGGGACTGGCGGTCTTTTTTGCGGCGCTTCATGCGGTTACCAATGATCCGGACATAAGGACACAGAGCAGGGAACTGCTGGATGGGCTTCTGGAGCGGCAGCGTGCACGCATGGAGGAACTGTCTCAGGCAGCAGTAATCTGGCCCAATGTGGAAAGCACATCGCTTTCAATCGGACTTGCCGGCAAGCTTCAGGCTTCGGTACTGATTGGCAGATATCTTGGGAATGATGTTGTAAACAAACTGATCCGGCAGATGGCGGAAGTTCTTCTGAAATGTGATCTGCGTCAGGAGGAGCTGGACGCGTATAACGGTTTTGCCGGACTTCTGCGCGTGCTGTGTCAGTACGATGAACTCTTTGCGCAGCCGGGCATTCCAGAACTGTGCGAACAGATTGCGGACATGATCAAAGACGCGCAGAGCCTGTCGTATGAAGACCTTCATGTATGGAAAACGTCGCTTACCGCATGGCCGGTTTCCGGTGCGGGGCACGGGCAGTCCGGTGTATCCGCGGCATTGTACAGTGCGGGAAAGCGGCTGAACCGGGATGATCTTTGCCGGATGGCATTGGACGGACTGCGGTTTGAACGTCGGATCTATTCCGAACCGCTCGGCGCATGGCCGGATCTTCGAAAGGCGCGGCGAAGTTCGAACTATATAACAGGCTACTGTTCCGGCGCGCCGGGAATCGGACTGAATGCACTGCATGCGGGATATGAACATGCGTCCTGGGTCGTTGAACATGCGGTTGAAAGCGTCCGGAATGAACCGCTCATGTATAAGGATTATCTGTGCTGCGGAAACAGTGCGGCAGTGGAATTCCTGCTTGAGGCAGGAGGGATCATGAACCGTCCGGATCTTGTGCAGGAGGCAAATGCGCGGATGACCATGGTCATCGGGCGGGCAGAAAAAGACGGACACTATCACTGTGTTAATCACGGCCTAACGAATGTGTTCTCCCCGTCGCTGTTCCACGGAACGGCGGGAATCGGATATGAGATCCTGCGTCTTGCATATCCGGAGCGTATTGAATCAATCCTGCTTTAATGAAAGGAAACACTGAATGCCATCTTATCAGCTGGAAATCAACGGCAAATCCGTTACCGCATATTATCCTAAAGAAGATATCCGGAACGTCTATATACCATTGCTGGAAGAATGGGCTTCCCTGCAGAAACAGCAGGGAAGGCGGATCGTTGTTTTTATTGCGGCTCCGGCAGGATGCGGGAAGTCGACGCTTGTTTCATTTCTCGAACAGCTTGCCCGTGATCATGGAATTACCGGTGTGCAGGCCCTTGGCATGGATGGCTTCCATTATCCGCAGGCTTATCTGAACAACCATGAAGCGGTGCTGGATGGAAGTGTGGTCCGGCTGGCCGACATAAAAGGTCACCCGCTTACGTTTGATGTGAAGAAACTGCAGAAGACGCTTGCGTCCATCCAGCGGGAAGATGGTACCTGGCCGTATTACAGCCGGAAGATCCATGATCCGATTGAAGATGCGATTCCGGTGACGGGATCCATTATCCTGCTGGAAGGAAATTATCTGTTATATGAGGAAGAGCCGTGGAATGACCTTTCAACGTTCTGTGATGCGTCCCTGTTTCTGCGTATGGAGGAAGATGTTCTTACAAAACGGATCATCGAGCGGAAAGTTCAGACGGGAAGATCCATCGAAGAAGCGACACGCACGGTGTATGTCTCCGATCTGCGGAATATCCAGCTTGTGCTGAATCACCGAAAGCCTGCGGATCATGAAATCGTACTGAATTCGGATAACCGGATTGCGGTGTTTCACTGACCCATGACATACTGAAAAAAAGATAAATAACAGAAAGCGGAAATCATCTGTTCTGGAGGAATACAGCAATGCAGTTATCAGCGATCCATCATATTGCAATCATCGTTTCACATTATGAAGTATCCCGCGACTTTTATGTAAACAAACTCGGATTTCAGGTAATCCGGGAAAACTGGCGGCCGGAGAAACAGGACTGGAAACTGGATCTTCGTATTAACAAAGCAACGGAACATGAAGTATTTGCGCCGCAGAACCCGCCGAAACGGCCTTCCTATCCGGAGGCCTGCGGACTGCGACATCTGGCATTTCATACGGCGGATATCGAACAGACCGTAAGTGAGCTGCAGGAACTTGGTATCGATTGTGAACCGATCCGCACCGATACATTTACCGGGCGGAAGATGACCTTTTTCTTCGATCCGGACGGTCTGCCGCTGGAACTGCACGAATAACGGAAAAAGAACATGAAACAAAGAATGATTGTCTGTGTTCTGTCCGGCACACTGCTTGTGATGGCAGGGTGCGGCGCACAGGCGGACAAGAAAGAAGGAGAACTTCAGATGCCGGAAGAGAAGAAGGTAATGCTGGCGGATTACTATGAACGTATGGCCGGCACAGCGGACGAACAGCCGTATTACGAACTTGTGCTTTACACACAGGACGCAGATCATCTTCTGCTCGAACAGTATGAAAACGGCGGAACGGATCAGGAATCCGTGACGAGTTATTCGGTCCCAAAGGATGTTTACACAAACGTCATGGATCTGGTGAAAACATATGACCTGGCGAACTGGAACGAAACCGGATCAGAATCCGCGGACGGTGTTTATCGGGTTATAAAGTATTACGACAACGGCACCTATATCCGGGTGAGCACGGATCAGATGCCGGATGACGGACTGTCCGCGTTCGATGACGTAAAACAGGTGCTTGCGGAGGCCGTCGGCACTGCGGAATAATGACAGCGGCAGGTTCCAGCAGGAAGGAACAGAGAAAAGTATGAAAATTGATCCAAGGACTATGAAATGGACCCGCGCACCGAAGGTGTCGGAAGTAACTGCGGACAGTGTGATGATTCAGACTGATCCGCATACCGATCTCTGGCAGCGGACGTATTATCATTTCCGGAATGACAATGCGCCGTGCCTGCAGATGGATACAGATGAGCCGTATTTCTCCTTTACCGTGAAAACGGCGTTTGACTCCAAAGTGCGGTTCGATCAGAGCGGTATCGTTCTGTACCTTGACAGCGATAACTGGCTTAAGGCATCCGTCGAATATGAAGACGGCAGGATCCAGCGTCTTGGCAGTGTTGTGACAAACAACGGCTACTCTGACTGGGCATCCGTGGATATTGATGCGGCTATGAAACAGATCTGGTTACGGCTCAGCCGGCGCGGAGACGATTTCTGTATCGAGTGTTCCTTTGACGGTGTGAAGTTCAAACAGATGCGGATCTGTCATCTGTTTCAAGGCAGGAATGCGATCCGGTTCGGTATTTACGCCTGCAGTCCGGAGGAATCCTCCTTTCAGGCAATGTTTACGGATATGGAGCTGACCGAATGCCTCTGGAAGGCACATGACGGTCAGCAGCCGGACACGGAATAAAACGGAATTGACTGGTTTTTTGGATACCAATCAGAAAAAAATGCTGATTTTTACGCGAAAAAGGGGTAATATCGTCTTTGCTTATGTACCCTTTGACGGCGAAGCGCGCGACGCGTATAAAACAGAAAATCGTCATGACAGCGGCTGCTTTGACGGCATCCGCTCTTTTTGCGGGATGTGACATGGTCAATCCGCCCATCGAACAGCCTGCGGCAACACCGCAGGAAGAACGGATGGTCGTGCAGGAGGAGCCGGCTGAGACGGAAGCACCGTCGGAAGAGACAAACGCGCTGCTTGCCCTGCAGTATGAGATGGATATCGATCTTGATACCGAGAATGATTCCATGGACCAGACCACCGTCATCACGATAAAAAACAACACGAATTCGGATGCAGACTTCCTGTATCTCCGCTATAATCCGACCGGCCTCATCGATTACTGCAGGGACGCATATACCAGCAGGCTGAAACCGGGTCATGACAAACATGCCGATCTTACCTCCGTAACAATTGAAGGGGATGAAGAACCGCTGCCGATTCATTTCACGCATGGAAATACAGCGATTCTCGTCGATCTTCAGGATCATGTGATCAAGGCTGGGGAAACCGCAAAACTGACAGTTTCGTCCTATACCGATATCCCGAGGGCGGAAGTGAAATTCAGTCTCGTAAAGGGCGCAGCCGGGAAGTTTTACAAACTGGTCTTCTGTTATCCGTACCTTGAATTTAACCGGGAAGGAAGCTGGTATGTAAATCCGCCGTCCTACCGGCATGTCGGAGAAAACCGGAATCCGGATATTTCCGACTATCGGGTCAATGTCTCTGCGCCGGATGAGTTCAATATCGCATCTCCGGGCACCCAGGTGAAAAACGGAGACGATGTCATGATCATCGCCGATAACTGCCGGGACTTTGCCATGTTTGTCTCTGACTACATGGGCGTTGATACGTTTGATACAAACGGGGTCACGGTGCACAGCTATTATCTGAAAGACGGTGTCTATGAAGATTACCGCGTACTCGCAAAACAGTTCGCGATCGATGCGGTTAACGGATTCACCAGGCTGCTTGGACCGCTGGACCGGAAGGAATTCTCCGTCGTGGAAGGATTCAACGGCATGGAGTATTCCGGCATCGTGGAAATTGTCGGTGATGCCTTCTATCGTCGCAATCCGGAAAATTATCTGGAAGCGTTCAAGAACATCACGCACGAGATCGGTCATCAGTGGGTCTTCGATATCGTCGGAAACTATGAGTATTCCGAAGGGTGGATCGATGAAGGGTTTGTATCCTATCTGACCAAGGATGAGATTCTTTCAAATGACTGTCCTTCCTATGATCTGATTCTCGAAAAGAATCCGAATTCCAGAAATGCGGAACAGTATGCACGTGATCAGCGCAATGAAATCGCGCAGATGGCATCCGAAGTGGCAGGCCGGAGCTCTTACTCCCTCTACGGATCAGAGTCCATGGTCGAGAGTACACCGTTTGAGATTGACCCGGGCGATGAGGTTTATGCGTCTTCCGGCGCCAAGGAATACTTCTATTCCCGGGTTGCCTTTGCCAAACTGAAGTCACTGATGGGTGATGAAGAGTTCTATGCATTCCTGCATGAATTCTACAATACCTATAAATGGAAGATTACCAATACAGATGATGTGCTCGCGGTTGCGAGAAAGCACTGTGATGATCCGAATCTTGAAACACAGATCCGCTTCTGGTTCCCGGAATCCACACCGGTATCGACGCCGGAGCCCGAATCTGAAAGCGAAATCCGTGAACGTTTGAAGAAGCCGACCGCAGAAACTGACGACGCAGTATGATGGAAAGCTGTACGGAAAACCGTGCAGCTTTTTAATACCCGGTGTAACAGGAAACGTGAAAGAAAACAGGGTTTTCGGTCTATAATGAAAACAGTATTTCTTAGGAATGATTACGGAGGATACAGATAATATGACAGTGCTGAAGCTGATTCCCGCCTGCAAGGACTATCTCTGGGGCGGACAGAGACTTAAAAATGAATTCAACATCAGCTATGACGGAGACATCCTGGCGGAAGCCTGGGAGCTTTCCTGTCACCCTGATGGCCCCAGCGTCATCGCAGAAGGGGAATATAAGGGAAAGACACTGAAGGAGTATCTCGATGAAAACGGCATGGAAGTGCTCGGCACAAACTGCCGCCGGTTCCGGGAATTCCCGATTCTGACCAAGTTCATCGACGCAAGAGACAACCTGAGTATTCAGGTTCACCCGTCCAACGGATTTGCGCTTCAGAATGAAGGCCAGTACGGCAAGACCGAGATGTGGTATGTGCTGGACGCGGAACCGGGCGCATTCCTGTACTATGGCTTCAAACATGAAATCTCCAAAGAGGAATTTGCGGAGCGGATCAAAAACAACACGCTTCTTGAAGTGCTCAATGCGGTAGAAGTTCATAAAGGCGACACGCTGTTTATTGAATCCGGTACCCTGCATGCCATCGGAAAGGGTATCCTCATTGCGGAGATCCAGCAGAACTCCAATGTCACCTATCGTGTATATGACTACGGCCGGGTAGGCAAGGACGGAAAACTGCGTGACCTGCACATTGAAAAGGCACTTGCGGTAACCAACCGCGTTCCGATCGTGGAGAGCGGCGCAAGCTATCCGCACATTGCGGACTGCGATTATTTCACGGTCGATAAGCTGGATATGGACGGCCGTATGCTGTACCGTACCCAGGGAAACGTCGGAAAGGAATCGTTCCTGTCCATTCTGATTCTGGACGGCGAAGGTACCATTTCAAATAAGGGTGTAAAGACTACGTTCAAAAAGGGCGACAGTCTGTTCCTGCCGGCGGAAAGCGGCGACTTTACGATTGAAGGCTGGTGCGATGCCCTGCTTACCACGATCCGGGAAAAGGCAAGCCCGATCCGTGCCGGAGTCGTCATCGGTTCGGCAAATATTCAGATCGGTCTGGTCGATGAAAACAACCATATCTTTGCGAAGAAGGTATTTACGACCGACACAAAGAAAACACCAAAGGAAATCATCCAGGAAACCGCGGATGAAACGCTGGCACTGCTTCATGAAAACAATATTCCGCTCGACCAGTGTGTCGGTGTCGGCGTCGGTGTTCCGGGAACGGTGGACCGCCGTACGGGAAGCGTCATTTACTCCAACAACATCCGCTGGGAAGATGTCAATCTGCGGGATGAAATGGGAAAGACGATTCCGTGTCCGGTCCGCATTGCCAATGACGCAGACTGCGCAGCACTTGGCGAAGAGGTTGCCGGTGCCGGTAAAGACTACAGTGATGTTGTGCTGTTAACGCTCGGAAACGGCGTCGGCGGCGGCATCATCCTGAACGGTGAAGTGTTTGACGGCGGCATCATGGGCGGCAGTGAAGTCGGTCACATGGTTGTCCGTGCCAACGGACGGCAGTGCACCTGCGGAAGAAAGGGATGCCTTGAGGCATACTCCTCCGTACCTGCGCTTCTGACCGCGGCTGCACAGCGCAAGAACCGGGAACTCACACTGGCAGAGATCTTCGGGAATCTGAAGGATATCGACATCACGGAAGTTGTGGAACAGTATACCGAAATGCTGGGAACCGGCATTGTAAATATCGTCAATCTGTTCCGTCCGCAGCTGGTGCTTCTCGGCGGGGCAATGTCTGCGTACGCAGATGCGCTGATTCCTGAAATCCGCAAGATGATGGAAGATGACTGTTTCGGCGGAAAGTACGGCATGATTCCGGAGATCGGCGTTGCGGAACTCGGCGATGAGGCAGGCATGATCGGTGCCGCAAATCTCTGATCAGATACAGATACAGAAAACAGGCAGTGCCGCAATGATTCAGGCGGCACTGCCTTTTATAGTGTCTTCTCATTCGCTTTTTAACGCATGTTCAAGCGCAAGCAGCGTACGCTTGCGTTCGATTCCGCCGGCATAGCCGGTCAGGGAACCGTCGGAGCCGATGATGCGGTGACAGGGGATGATCAGGGAAATCGGATTATGCTTTACCGCATTGCCCACTGCCTGGGCGGACATGCGCGAAATGTACATCCGGTCTGCGAGAGTGCGTGCGAGTTCGCCGTAGGTTGACGTTGTCCCGTAGGGCACCGCTTCCAGCAGACTCCATACCCGCATTTGAAAGGGTGTGCCGTGCGGTAAAAGATTCGGTCGGAAGCGGGGATCCTGCCCGCTGAAATAGATGCGCAGCCATTCTTCCGTCTGTTCAAATACCGGCAGCAGTCTTTCCTGCATGCCGGAACCCGCGTTCTTCGGGCAAGTCACGGAATCCGCAAACCAGAGGCCGGTCAGCGTGCTTCCGTCTGAGGCAAGCAGGATATCTCCAAGCGGTGATGTGATCGTACGGTAACAGTCCATAAGAGTCTCCGAACTCATTGTATCGTTTCATTGAGAAAATGCACAAAACGAGCATGGCCTTTCCGGCAACTCCCGCTATAATGGATGCGCAGGAGACAACGGGAAAATGAAATACAGAGTAAATCGGAAAACCGGAGACCGCATCTCAGAAATCGGACTTGGGTCTGCATATCTATATGAAGCAGGAAGGGAAGAGGCCGTAAAAGCACTGCGCACCGCATATGAAGGCGGCATCAACTTCTTTGATCTTGCGGCGGGACACGGCGACAGCTTTCCGATGTACGGGGAGGCACTTCATGACGTCCGTGAACATATCTTCTATCAGATTCACTTCGGCGCTGACTATACCGCAGGGGACTACGGCTGGTCGATGGATCTTGAAACCGTAAAGAGGTCTGTGGCGAAGATGCTGGAGGAACTGCGGACCGATTATATCGACTATGGATTCATTCACTGCCAGGATGAACTGAGCGACTGGGAGTCCTTTAAGAACAACGGTATCTACGACTATCTCCTGAATCTGAAACAGCAGGGAAAAGTACGGCATATCGGTCTTTCTTCCCATACCCCGCATGTGATCCGAAAGATCCTGGAAGAGGCGGATGTGGACCTTCTGATGTTTTCCATCAATCCGGGCTATGACTGCGGCGAAGGGGAATACGCCCATGGCGAGCTGGAAGAGCGAAATGAGATCTACCGGTTATGTGAAACCAGAGGGATCGGCATTTCGGTCATGAAGCCGTTTTCCGGCGGACAGATGCTCGATGCATCGTTGTCGCCGTTTGGCATTGCGTTAACGCCGTACCAGTGCATCCGTTATGCGCTTGATAAACCGGGCGTGCTGACCGTACTGCCCGGTGCGTCCAATACCGAAGAGGTGAAGGCGCTTCTGGAATACTATGACAAAACGGAAGAGGAACTCGATTATTCCGTCATCGGTACTGCGACGCATTCCAGGCTGCAGGGACGGTGCGTATACTGCAATCACTGCAAACCCTGCCCGATGGGAATCGATATCGGTCTTGTGAACAAATACTATGATCTGGCGAAAGCCGGAGATGAACTGGCGGTGAGCCATTATCATACGCTGGAGAAAACCGCATCCGACTGCGTTCAGTGCGGACACTGCGACAACCGCTGTCCGTTCGGCGTGAAGCAGAGTGAACGGATGACAGAGATCCGTGAACGGATGAGTGCGCACGGGGTGACAGAATGAGCACTGCTAAAACAAAACCTACCCGCCAGCAGCTCTTTGCGGAAGTGCCGGTAAAAGAGGCACTCCTTGCGATGGCGATTCCGACGATCATCAGTCAGATCATCAATCTGATCTATAACGTTGTGGATGCGTTCTTTATCGGACGCACCGGCAATGCATATATGATGGCCGCAACCTCCATTACACTGACGCTGTTCATGATGAATGTCGCACTGTCCAATCTGTTCGGCATCGGCGGCGGATCCCTCGTTGCCCGCAAGATGGGCGCGAAAAAGCCGGATGAGGCAAAGCGGATCAGTGCCTACAGCGTATACGGTGCCGTTGCCGTTTCGCTTGGCTATTCACTGCTGATCGGTCTCTTTATGAATCCGATCCTGCGTTTTCTCGGCGCCAGTGATGCGACGATCGGCTATGCGCGCAGCTATGCCTCGATCGTTGTGGTATTCGGCTGTCTTCCCAGCGTGCTGTCGATGGCGCTTGCACATCTTCTGCGGAATGTGGGGTATTCCTCCCAGGCAAGCATGGGTCTCAGTATGGGCGGCATCCTGAATGTTCTGCTGGACCCGCTGTTCATGTTTGTCCTCCTGCCGAAGGGACAGGAGGTTACCGGCGCCGCCGTTGCGACAACGATTTCAAACATCATTGCCTGCGCATATCTTCTGATGCAGTATCAGCGGGCGTCAAAGAGTTCGCCGCTGACGCTTTCCTTAAAGGAGGCATCGGCATGCGAACCGGAAAACCGCAAAGCGGTATTCTCGGTCGGCATTCCTTCCGCCGTTCTTCCGGGTCTGTTCGACCTGGCGAATATCTGCGTCAATATTCTTGCGTCCGGACATAGTGATCTCGTGCTTGCGGCGATGGGTATTGTCATGAAGGTGGAGCGGATTCCCAACGCGATCAATATCGGAATCTGTCAGGGAATGTTGCCGATCGTGGCGTTCAATTATTCCTCGGGAAATCATGAACGGATGAAGGAAACAATCAATACGGCCCGGCTTGCGGGACTTGTTGTTTCCGTTCTGAGCATTATTTTCTTCCAGTGTTTTGCCCGTCCGGTCGCATCGGTATTTCTGAGCACCCGTGCAGGAGATGCAGAGACGGCGCTGATGACCGTCGGCTTTGCGGCGCTGTTCCTGCGGATCCGTTGTTTTGCCTCACCGGTGCAGCTGATGAACTATCACACCTCCTACTGCATGCAGGCGATGGGCAAGGGAAAGGAAACCCTGCTTCATGCGATTGTGCGGGAACTGGTATGTTATATTCCGCTGATGTTCCTGCTGGACCGTCTGTTCGGGGAAACCGGACTTGCGGCGGCACTGCCGGTCGGAGAAGGCCTTGCGGCGATCTTTGCGTTGTATCTGCTTCACAGTGTCATCCGGCAAAGCAGTCCGGAACGGCGCATCTGAACTGTCTTCGGACAGTTTTTTCTTTTCTCGGGCTGAACGGTTATCAAATACTAACTGGCGGTCTCTCAATATAATAAGAAGGATTATTGGAAGAAAGAACAGAGAGAATGAATTTAAGAGAACTGAAACCAGGGGAACATGCGATCATCCGGGAAGTCGGCGGCGAAGGTGCACTACGCCAGCACTTTCTTGATATGGGAGTGATACCCGGAGAACATGTTACGGTCATAAAATATGCGCCGCTCGGTGATCCGATGGAACTGCGGATCCACGGCTATGAACTGACGCTGCGTCTTGCGGATGCAGAACAGATCATCATCGAACCGGTCACGGAAGAATCGGAAGCGGTACATGAAGAAAACATCCGGAAGAAATCCGAACATCCGGGACTTGGTGAAGAGGGAAAGTATCATAACCGTGAAGAGGAACATCCGCTTCCGGAAGGCATCACCATCACGTTCGCACTTGTCGGAAATCAGAACAGCGGAAAAACGACATTGTTCAATCAGCTGACCGGTTCGTCGCAGCACGTCGGAAATTTCCCGGGTGTTACCGTGGACCGGAAGGATGGCGTGATCCGGGGGTATTCAAATACACAGATCACCGACCTGCCGGGTATTTATTCCATGTCGCCGTATTCCAGTGAAGAACTGGTATCGCGGGACTTTGTGCTGAAGGAAAAGCCCAACGGCATCATCAATATCGTCGATACGACCAATATCGAGCGCAATCTGTATCTGACGATGCAGCTGCTGGAAATGAATGTGCCGATGGTTGTTGCCCTCAACATGATGGATGAGATCAATGCCAACGGCGGCTCGGTAGATATCAACGCCATGGAGAACATGCTGGGGGTGCCGGTCATTCCGATCTCCGCCGCAAAGAACCAGGGCGTGGATGAGCTGATCCGGCATGCGGTCCATGTGGCCAAATACCAGGAGCGTCCGCTGCGCCAGGACTTCTGTGATAAGAATGATCACGGCGGTGCAGTGCATCGCTGCCTCCATGCGGTCATTCATCTGATTGAGGACAACGCCGAGAAGGCAGATCTTCCGCTGCGGTTTGCCGCAGACAAACTGATTGAAGGGGATACCCGGATTCAGAGTCAGCTGAATCTTGAACCGGATGAAATTGAAGTGCTGAATCATATTGTCCGGCAGATGGAAAAGGAACGCGGTCTTGACCGCAGTGCCGCCATGGCGGACATGCGGTTCGCGTTCATTCATAAGGTGTGTGATGCATGTGTCATCAAACCGAAGGAAAGCGCAGAACACGTGCGCAGTCAGAAGATCGACCGGATCCTGACCGGCAAATATACGGCAATTCCGGTATTCATTGCCATTATGGGCCTTGTCTTCTGGCTGACGTTCAATGTGATCGGCGCCTATCTTCAGGAAGTTCTGGAAGTGATCATCGGACAGCTCGCGGAGCTCACCGAAGCGGCCATGATTGCCGCGAATGTAAATAAGGTTCTGCGGAGTCTGGTCATCGGCGGTATCTTTGAAGGCGTCGGCAGTGTGCTCAGCTTCCTGCCGATCATCGTGGTGATGTTCTTCTTCCTGTCCATGCTGGAAGACAGCGGCTATATTGCCCGTGTCGCCTTCGTGATGGATAAGATCCTGCGGAAAATCGGACTCTCCGGACGGAGTATTGTACCGATGCTGATCGGATTCGGATGCACGGTTCCGGCAGTCATGTCGACGCGGACATTACCAAGTGAACGGGACCGGAAGATGACGATCCTTCTGACTCCGTTCATGAGCTGTACGGCAAAGCTTCCGATCTATGCGTTCTTTGTGGATGCGTTCTTCCCGAAACGGGGCGGACTCATCATGACCGGATTATATGTGCTCGGCATTCTGTTCGGCGTGCTTACCGCATTTCTGTTCAAGAAGACGATATTCAAAGGAGAAGCAGTTCCGTTTGTCATGGAACTGCCGAACTACCGTCTGCCCAGTCCCCGCAATGTCATTCAGCTGCTGTGGGAGAAGGCAAAGGACTTCCTGCAGCGGGCATTCTCCGTAATCCTGATCGCAACCATCGTTGTCTGGTTCCTCAAGAGCTTTGACCTGCATCTCAATCTGGTCAGTGATTCGAAGACAAGTATTCTTGCGGTCATTTCCGGTATTCTCGTTCCGATCTTCAGACCGACCGGTCTTGGAGACTGGCGGATTGTAACCTCTCTGGTCTCCGGCTTTATGGCAAAGGAAAGCCTCGTCTCCGTCATGAAGGTGCTGTTTGGCGCAGAGGGCGGCGTGACTGCGGTTCTGACACCGCTTGCGGCCGCAAGCCTTCTCGTATTCAGTCTGCTGTATACACCGTGTGTTGCCGCAATTGCGTCCATCAAGCGGGAACTCGGCGGACGCTGGGCTGCCGGGGTGGTTCTGTTTCAGTGCAGCGTGGCATGGCTGGCAGCGCTCCTTGTCCGGCTGATCGGAACCGCCATCGGATTCTGATAAACAATTATTTAAAACGGGACTCTTTCGCAAGGACGGAAGGGTCTTTTATATTGTTCCGTTCCACGCAGGCGCGGATCCGGAAGTGATAGACCGGTGTGCCGTTATTGTCTTCCACACGCATCAGATAACCGGTGGTGTCACTGAGATAGGTGAGATTGTTTGCCCGTGCGAAGGTGATCATCGGCGCAAGCTCCGCAAGCGAAATCTCATGAAAGCTGCGCAGTGCAAGCTGCTGGGTGATATTCAGACCGTTCGGTACGATGACCGCATCTTCCGGTACGGAAAATGCATGTTCATCCAGAATGTACTGATAGGTTCCCATGCCGACCTGAATCGGAATCATCCGGTCTTCCAGCGGTCCGTTGAGAATTTCCTTTGCGATCCGTACAGTCGGAGTCATGGAGAAATACAGTTCCCGGAACCGGTCAGACCGGTTATGAAGGGAATAGATATCAATCTTGTCATCAATGGACTGAAACATGACGGCGTGATTTGCGCCGCTGCTTACCGTTTCCGTGATATGCCGCGTTTCAAGGTCAATAAACCGCATGGCCAGTTCCATGGAGGTGATTTCCCGCTGAATATAGGTTTTCCGTTCTTCCAGAATGGCAAGCAGATTCCCGGGATCATCGGAATAGAAGAAGTCATGAATCTGGTCCATCGACATTGCATAGCCGCGCAGTTTGCGCACCCAGAACAGGGATACCAGGTCCTGCTGGGAATAGTCATAGTACCCGTTGGGGCGCTTTAGGGGATGCAGATAACCTGCTTTCCGATAGCTTCGGATCGTCTCGATATGGACGCCTGTGATATCCGATAACTGTTTGATGTTCATATGAAAATATTCTCATTTCTTATGCGGTGTATTTACATCCTTAACTTTTCACTAATTGTATAACTCAATAATGACCGATGCCTGTAAATTCGCACTGTTATGCGATAAAGCGGACATTTTTCGTGTTACAGAGTGGTTATCTGCGTGTTATAATTATAACACGCAGGAGGGCACTATGTTACTCAAAGATGTTATCGTCTCTATACCTTCAGGTACCCGTATTCAGAAACAGTATGTCTACCATGTCAGAGCGAGAAAATACGATCCGGAAAAAGGTTTTACAACAGAAGACCGGGTATGCATCGGAAAGCTTTGTGATACAGAAGGGATGATGTATCCCAATGAGAACTATGAGTCTTATTATTCCTGTCAGGACATGAAGGACGGAGATCTGCCCGAATTCTCAGATACGATCCATATCGGCACCAGAACTCTGATCGGACATATTCTCCTGGATACGGGGATCGATAATATGCTTGAAGTCCTGTTTGAGAATGAGGCGCCTCTGATCAAGGATGTGCTTGCGTACATGATCGTAAATGAAAGCTGTGCATATCAGTATTTCCCGTATTTCATGCGGGAATATATGAGCTTTACGAAGAAGGTGTATTCGGACACAACGATAAGCCGGCTGCTGAAAAATATCGAAGAAAAAGACAGGCAGACATTTCTGGATGCGTGGAACCGGCTGAACAGTAATCTTAGCGATGTATATGTTTCTTATGATTCTACGAATTTCAGCACAAGGAATGATTATGACGGTCTGAGTGAATTCGGGCATGCGAAGGATGATGAAGAACTGCCGCAGGTGAACCTTGCGTATGTAACCGCCCAGAATAACGGAAGACCGCTGTATTACGAACTTTATCCGGGAAGTATCCATGATTCGGCAGAAGTGCGGTATATGCTGAGATCGATCAGAGGATACGGATATAAGCAGGTGGGATTCATATTCGACAGAGCGTATTATTCTGAGAGCTTCCTGAATGCGATGAGTAAAGAAGGATATTTCTTCATGATCATGTTAAAGGAGCGGTATAAGTACGTTCAGGAGACGATCGGGAAATACCGGATCAGACTGACGGAACAGTCACGGTGTTATATCCGAAATCATGAAGTGTCGGGGATCACAGAGCGGGTGAAGATCGGGGATAACAGTTACTACGTACATGTCTATTACGATGATTTCAGAGCTTCGGCAGAAAAGAGAGAATATCTGAATGCAGTAGGGGCGATGGAAGAGGAACTTGAGAAAAAGCTGGAAGAGAAGAAGTGGACAAAAGAACAGCTGAAGAAGTATGAGAAAGAGTTCCGTATGAGATATGACAGTCACGGGATACTGCTGAGCTGCAGCCGGAAGGATAAAGTGATCACAGAGAAACTGGAAGGAATGGGATACTTCGCGATACTGACGTCAAGGAAGATGGAAGCCTCAGAAGCGCTGGACATTTACAGAGACAGGGATTCGATCGAGAAGATGTTCCGGATGTTAAAGAGCGGAATGGAGTTTGACCATGCGGGAGTGCAGAGCAGAGAGTCGCTTGAATCGAAAGTATTTCTGACATTCATAGCAGCGATCATACGGAATGAGATCTTCCAGAGGACAAAGGCATTGCGGCTGGAAGACAGGAAGAGTTATACCGTTCCGGCGGTGATGAAGACGCTGGATATGATAGAAGCGACGAAGAGTATAAGAAGCGGAAAGTATATCAGGCGATATGCAAGCACAAAGAAGCAGAAAAAGATCCTCACAGCGTTCAAGCTGAAGGAGAGTGATCTTGATCAATTGTTAGGTGAATGGAATGGGTAAAACCGTTCCATTTTTAAGACGAGTTATAAAACTAGTGAAAAGTTAAGGTTACATGGAAAAACCGATTGACCCTGTGTTTGATACAGAGTTTATAACATGAGTATAAAGGAAGGAAAGAAAATGAAAAAGAACAACTTAGGCTTAATCGGCCTGTTCTGTCTGTCCGCGATGCTGGGACTTGCCAACTGCACGCCCTCCGGCACAGCGGCCGGCGGTGAAGGAAAGTTCACAGCCGGAACCTATACAGGCAAAGCAGCCGGCAAAAACGGCGATGTCACGGTTGAAGTGACACTGACTTCTGACGCAATCAAGGAAGTCAAGGTTACGGATCATGCGGAAACACCGGGCATCTCAGATCCGGCAATTGAGACAGTACCTGGCGCAATCGTAGAGGCACAGTCTCTTACGGTTGACACGGTATCCGGTGCGACGATTACCTCGCAGGCAATCATCGATGCTACAAAGGCTGCACTGGAGTCCGCAGGTGTTGATGTCGCGACACTTGGAAGGAGCGAAGCAGCTGCGCCGGCAGAAAATGCTGCACTGACCTTTAAGGCAGGCACATACAGCGGAACCAGCGACGGTTATAACGGACCGGTCAAGGTCGATGTCACATTCAGCGACAGCGCAGTCACTGCGGTTGAGGTTGCGGAGTCTGTGGAGACAGACCATGTCGGAACCGTTGCGTATGATATTCTGATTCCGGAAATCATCGAGGCAAACGGAAGCGGCGTTGATGTCGTATCCGGTGCTACATTTACATCTCTTGCGCTCAAGAATGCAGTCGCAGATGCGGCGGAACAGGCTTCCGTTTCCGATCCTGACGCTTTCAAGAAGAACAAGGTCACCCATACACCGGATGCGCCGATTGATGAAACCTTTGACGTTGTCGTTGTCGGTGCCGGCGGAGCAGGTATGGCCGCAGCTGCACAGGCTGCACAGGACGGCAATACCGTATGCGTCATTGAAAAGAACGCAGAGATCGGCGGAAATACACTCGTTTCCGGCGGTCAGTACCAGTCGGTCATGCCGTACCTGGTATGGGATCCGGCAGATCCGGATGCCACAACCGGTGTCGGATTTGACGGCAACACCTACAACAAGGTCGTTGAAAGCATCAACACTCTGGATGAG
>JAFOLE010000129.1 GCA_017419465.1 Solobacterium sp.
AGTCTGTCTCCTTTTCTTCTGCGTTCGTTTCCTCCAGCAGTCCGTATTTCCGATACAGATCTTTTACCCGGTTGTAAAACAGCCGGTTGCCGAGATACTGCCGGTAAGTTGCACTTTTTTCCTTTCCCTGTGCGCGCAGCTGATCCATCCGGTTCTGCTCGGTTTCCGCCTGTTTCAGGATCTCTTCCCGCATGGTCTCAAAAGCCTCCAGACGATCCATATCAGAACCGTAATGACAGGCAGCTGAGTCCGCCGTCAAGTTTGCGGAATTCTGAGGTATCCACCGTCAGAGTCTGATAGCCCATTTGCTTTACTGCCGCAAGCACGGCCTGGTAGCCTTCCGGCACAATGACCGTATCATTCACCCAGATACAGTTGGCCGCATAGGCTTCCTCTTCCGGAATGATGTATTTGTGATATGCCGCAAAGTCCGGCTTGTTTACAAATTCTCCGGAGACAAGCAGATTGTTGTTTTCCAGATAATTGACGCCGGTCTTGAGATGAAGCACTTCCTCCAGCTTCACTTCCGAACAGGTATAGCCGTACTTCGCAAGAATCTCTGAAAACTGGCGGATGCCTTCTTCATTCGTGCGGGCCGATCTGCCCACAAAGAAATGATCGCCGCACATCATCACATCACCGCCTTCCAGTGTTCCCGGATTTACGATATGTTCGATGCGGTCTTCCGGATAAAACTTCCGGACCGCTTCTTCAATCGAAACCTTCTCCCCGTTTCTTGAGGCAGCACCGGGGTTGGTAATGATCGCGCACTTTGCGGTGAGCACTGCCGGATCCTCCACAAAACAGGAATCCGGATAGGCTTCATCCGCAGGAAGAACCGTCACCTGAACTCCGCACTGTTTCAGTGCTTCGATATAGGCATCGTGCTGTTTCAGGGCGAGGTTATAGTCCGGCTTTCCGGGATAAAGACCGGAGGTAATGCCTTCGACCATGGCCCTGCACGGACGGCGCACAATGACGTTGTTAAACTTCTTCATTTGTTAACAGCCTTTTCTTCCGCTCTTGTGATCCTCGATCGAGCAGGCAGCCGGAGAGCCGAGTTCAATGAGACCCGCGTCTGCCGGATCGATGGAGATCCGTCCGTCCTCAAAGACAAATGCCGGGATACCGACATCGCCGATTTCCTTGCAGTGATCAAAGACAGGGCTCGTGTCGCGGAGCCGTGTGAAGGCGCTCATATTGCGGATATTCTCTCCGATGTTGATGTACTCAAATTCATCTTCCCGTCCTTTGATCTGTTCGTGCACATAATCGCAGTAAGGACATGTGGGCATTCCATAGATTTTAATCATAATTTTTCTCCTGTTAACTGTATTTTATGCAATCTTCGCAAGAAACGCTTCCAGAGTATCAGCCGCGTTCTGATAAGTATCGTCATCGATATTGGAGCTGTCGATTTCGCAGTAGCTCCTGCGC
This sequence comes from Solobacterium sp., assembly GCA_017419465.1. Taxonomy (GTDB): domain Bacteria; phylum Bacillota_I; class Bacilli_A; order Erysipelotrichales; family Erysipelotrichaceae; genus Bulleidia. Next base: position 1,438 of record JAFOLE010000129.1, read on the forward strand.
TGCGGGCTGTATGCCCAGAGGATTCCGCCCATGTCGGAACCGAATACGATAAAGCCCGGCCAGCTTTCGCAAACCGCATACTCATCATTTACTTCCTGCAGTTCCTCCAGCCGGTAAAAGCAGCCGTAGCCGTTTTCTCCGATCGGTCCTTCGCCGCCGTTGTGTTCCTGCATGAATGCAAGGTAATCCTCCGGCAGAGGAAGACCGTTTACTTCCGTAATCACCGTGTCCGGTTTTTCATTGAATGTAAAATCTTTGAACAGTTCTTCCCTGGTCATGCGTTCAGCTCCTTCCAATGCATGTAATGAATTCCAATATGCCCGATTCCAAGAATGATCGAAGATAATATCACAATCCAGTTGCGGGAATACATTCCCATAAGCAGGAGCGCCAGCACCGGCAGTACTGCGCCGGCAAGCGGAACTCCCGCAAACGATGCATACATGTCCTTCATCGTCTTTTTACTGCGGAAATAACGGATCCAGTATCCTTCATAAAGAATCATCAGGATAAACGCAATCACCAGATACATCAGGTTCCACTTGAAGAACACACCTTCCGGCAGTCTCTTTATGACCGGATTCAATGCAGGAAAGATCAGTAAGGATGTAGCCGCAAGAACCTGGCCGATCCGCTCAAACACAAGCAGGATCTTATTTTCCTTCTGCTCGGCCTCTGCATATCCTTCCGGCTGATTGCCCTTTGCCCAGAACAGATTCGGCACCATAAGCAGGATCAGAAAGATCAGTCCGGTCATACAGAACCCCAGCCGGTACGGATTCTGTTCCTCTATCTCAAACGGAATCGAACTGACCTTCACACTGCTTATGCGGTCTCCATAAACGTCCTTCAGCTTTCCTGCCATCCGCTCCGGATTGTTCAGATCGGTATGGTAAGAGCCGTAGATTCCCATGATTTTCTCATCCGGGCAGCGTTCATAAACGGCTATGAAATTCTCCGTCATATACGCTTCCCGGATTGGAGAGATTCCGTTTCCCTGCGTGGCTGATTCATAAAACTCTCTGCCCTGTCGGATACATTCCTCCGCCAGAGAATAATTCTCTGTATCCTTTAACCCATGAGCTTCAAGATACTGCAGGTACCGTGCGCCGGTGGTATCTGCCTGATGGCCGACATCTGTTCCGTAGAATACGGTTTCCGGGCAGCCTGTCCTGAGTTCCGTTAAGAATTCCCGGTAATACTCATTTCCGGAAAGTGTATCGCTGATTTCGGAAAACCACTGATCAAGCAGTTCATCATTGTCTTCCTTCATCCAGAGGTTCAGAAACTCCGCGCTGTAGTACGGCAGCTCAAGGAAGAGACTCCGGGATCCGTTCTCATAGTTTTCCTTCCACAGCTGATATTCGATGTCATAGTACACCTTTGCGCCATGGGCTTCGCCATACAGACGGATGCGCGTATTCTCATCGGGGAACACATCCGATGCCCGGTCCATTCTGTCCAGTACGGATATACAGACACATGTCACAATGAGCAGAACCGATACAAAGATTGTTTTATTAGGCTCTTCTGACGCATTGATGGGTAAATTCTAGACACAAAATGCGTTAGAACCCGCATTCTGTTGCGTATTGTTGCTCTTTATAGGTCTGTTCGGCAGCTGTATGGTCAGATCTGAACATACAAGCATGATGAGTGAGAC
>JAFOLE010000130.1 GCA_017419465.1 Solobacterium sp.
AACCGGAAATCACATTTGAGAAGGGACAGAACACCTCTCCTGCGAAGAAACAGGTTGTCGGTGTAATCCTCTCCGGCGGACAGGCTCCGGGCGGACACAACGTTGTATGCGGCCTCTATGACGCACTCAAGGCTACAGACAGCGCCAACGTGCTGCTTGGCTTCAAGAACGGACCGAGCGGACTGCTGGAAGATGATTATATTGAATTTGACGATGCGTATATCGATCAGTTCCGCAATACCGGCGGATTCGATATCATCGGTTCCGGCAGAACCAAGCTTGAGACAGAGGAACAGTTTGCGGTAGCGGCAGAAGTCGCAAAGAAGCACGGTCTTACCGCAATCGTCATCATCGGCGGTGATGACTCCAATACCAACGCGGCAGTGCTTGCGGAATACTTCGCAGCACATGAAACCGGCGTTCAGGTCATCGGCTGCCCGAAGACCATCGACGGCGACCTCAAGAACGAGGATATCGAATGCTCCTTCGGTTTCGATACCGCCACAAAGACCTACTCCGAACTGATCGGAAACATTGAGCGTGATGCGAACTCCGCAAAGAAGTACTGGCACTTCGTCAAGGTCATGGGCCGCTCCGCTTCCCATGTCGCACTTGAATGCGCACTGGAAACACAGCCGAACGTCTGCCTGATTTCGGAAGAAGTTGCGGCGAAGAAGATGTCCCTTTCCCAGATTGCGGACTATATCGCGGACTCCGTAAACAAGCGTGCGGACAACGGCATGAACTTCGGTGTTGCGATTATCCCGGAAGGCGTTGTTGAATTCGTTCCGGAATTCTCCGTACTGATCGCCGAGATCAACGAACTCCTCGCAGGTTCCAAGGCAGATGAATTCAATGCACTTGCATCCTGGAAGGAAAAGTATGCATTCATCGAAAACGGCCTGACCAAGGAATCCATGGCTGTATTCGCAATTCTGCCGGAGACCATCCAGCAGCAGCTCTTCCTCGAGCGTGACCCGCACGGCAACGTTCAGGTATCCCTGATCGAGTCCGAGAAGCTCTTCTCCGCTCTCGTAAAGGCAAAGCTCGAAGAGCGTAAGAAGGCCGGCACCTACAAGGGCAAGTTCAGCCCGCTCCATCACTTCTTCGGTTACGAAGGAAGATGCGCATTCCCGTCCAACTTTGACGCGGACTACTGCTATTCCCTCGGATACAATGCATTCATGCTCATCCAGTATGGATACAACGGCTATCTCTCCAAGATTTCCAACCTCTCCAAACCGGCAGAGGAATGGGTCGCAGGCGGTATGCCGATCACCAAGATGATGAACATGGAACGCAGACACGGCGAAGACAAGCCGGTTATCCGCAAGGCTCTTGTCGAGCTCGACGGCAAGCCGTTCAAGTTCTTTGAGGCAAACCGTGCAGCCTGGGCTGTGGAAACCGCCTACACTTATCCGGGTGCGATCCAGTACTACGGACCGACCGAGGTATGCGATCTCACCACAAGAACACTTGCGCTTGAAAAAGGCGAGTAAGCACCGAAACTCACATCATCAGGGCACCGGAATCGTCCGGTGCCTTTTGTGTACCCTCGGCATGTGTGAAAAGACACAAATAAGTGTTGTGTTTTCCCTGCCTGTCATGCATAATGCTCTTGCGATTGACATGCTCGCATTTTTCCCGATACCGGCGCAGTCATAGACACCTTACGGAGATGCCTATGTGGAATTTCAGTTTTGTCATCCCGAGCTTCATGATTCTCCTGATTCTTCTGGGATACTATTTTTACCGCCCGAAGCTTTCCATTCGTATCAATGATACGTTTGTTTCGCTGCTGGTTACTGACTTTCTGGTCATTCTCTTTGATATGCTCTCCAGCGCCGCGGACAATCATTATGAGCGGTTCTCGGTAACGTGTCTTTCTGTGCTGAATCTCCTGTATTTTGTGTTCTTCCTCGCCAGAATTTTCTGTTTCTTCCTTTTCCTGACCGATGTTCTGAAAATGAAACTGCTCCGTTCTCCGCAGCGGCTTGCGGCATACGGCTCCGTGTTTATTGCGGCGGAGCTGCTTACGCTGGCATCCCCGTTTTCGGGAACGGTATTTTACATTGATGCGGCCGGGTATCACAGGGGGCCGTTTTATCACGTTCTCTATGTGACGTTCCTCTTTTACATTCTGCTCTCGCTGGTTCTGATAAGGCGCAGGGGAGCGCAGCTGAAGAAAGAAGAGCGGATTGTGGCTGTACTCTACAATGTGATTCTTCTTGCGGGCAATGTGATCCGCTTCCTGTTCCCAACTTATCTCATCATGAATACGTTCTGCCTGATGGCGATCATCATGATTTATCTGACATTCATGAATCCCGATTTCTACCGGTCGGACCGCGGGCTTGCCTTCAATGACCGCGCATTCCGCACGGTTCTGGATGAAATGTACGGTTCGAAACTGTTCCGGGTTCTCTGCATCGGACTGCGCGGCTATTCGGATGCCCGTGAAATCTACGGCGCTCATCAGATGGATGTGGGTATCTCGCTGATCGCGGATTATCTTACGAGGACATTCCGGGATACGGAAGTATTCTATCTGCGGAACGGACGGTTTGCGTTGCTTGGGGATGAAACAATGGACTGGGACTACATCCGAAGCAGTATCGACCGGCGGTTTCAGAAGCCCTGGCGGGCGGAGGAAACCGATCTCTTTCTGAACGTTCTGTTTGTAAGGGTGAGTGACCGTTCCGCATGGACCGATGCGGATACCATGCAGAGACGGCTTCTGAGCGCCTTCCGGGAAGCGGAGGGGAACATGTCGGAAGCGGGCGGCCTTACCGACCTTGATGAGATCGTGGATATTGACCGTCACGTCGATCTAAAGCGCACGCTGGAGCGGGCGGTGGAGGAAAACCGTGTGGAGATTTTCCTGCAGCCGATCATTCACAGCAGCACCGACCGCATGGTCGGCGCAGAGGTGCTGGCACGTATCCGCGGTGAAGACGGGCAGCCGATTTCTCCGAATCTGTTCATCCCGATTGCGGAACAGAACGGTCAGATCAACAAGCTCGGCAGACAGGTATTTGAAAAAACCTGTGCGTTTATCCACGACGGAAATCTGGAACGCACCGGTCTTGAATGGCTGAATGTCAATCTGTCCATGATTCAGTGCATGAAACGGGATCTTGCGGTTGAATTCTGCGGCATCATGGAATCGTTCGGCGTAAGTGCGGACATGCTGCATTTTGAAGTGACAGAAGCGGCTGTGATTGACATGCAGCTGCTGGACCGGCAGATCACTGCACTCCGGGAAGCGGGATTCAAGCTTGCGCTGGATGACTACGGGTCGGGTTACTCCAATCTTACCCGGGTAAAACATTATCCCTTCTCCAACATCAAGTTCGACATGGAAGTGATCTGGGATTACTTCCGTGACAAAGACGTCCTCCTGCCGTCCATTGTCAGTGCCTTCAAGCAGCTGAACCTGAGCGTCACAGCGGAAGGAATTGAAACGGAAGAAATGGCAGAGGAAATGAAACGGATCGGATTTGATTATCTGCAGGGCTATTATTACTCGCAGCCGATTCCGGCAGATGAATTTGTCAGAAAATATGCAAAGTAAAACCGGCGATGCCGGTTTTTAACATTCACAGGGAGATGTAATACGGGCAGATATCCGCGTAGCTGCCGTCTTTTTTCCGGAAGCCGCCCGGAATGGTGCCGAGCTGATGGAACCCAAGGGATTCGTACAGGTGCCTTGCGGGCAGGTTGTCCGCCACCACCGCATTGAACTGCAGGACGCGGTAGCCGGCAAGCTTTGCCTGTTCCATGCAGTCGGTTACGAGAAGCCGTCCGATCTGCTTTCCGCGCTGTTCGGAATCCACCGCATAACTGGCATTGCAGAGATGGCCGCAGCGCCCGATGTTGTTGGGATGAAGAATATAGAGCCCGTATATAACGCTGTTCTCCTCTGCGACAGCGGTGCGGGTCTGCGACGCGAAGAAGACCGCACCGGTTTCCTTCGTGAGGAGTTCTTCCTGCGGGAAGGCATTTCCTTCTTCCACGATTTCATTCCAGATGCGGATCATCTGGGGAATGTCGGCTGATATAAATTCACGTACATGCATGACAGGCTGCTCTTTCTGAAAAATCATAATACAGATCGTTCGAAGCGAACAGAAAAAAACCGCAGTTCACACGTCTGCGGTTTTATCAGCGGAGAAGGGGGGATTCGAACCCCCGCACGCTCGCACGTCTGCTGGTTTTCGAAACCAGTCCCTTCAGCCTCTTGGGTACTTCTCCATAAGCGCTTTAACAGTATAGCACAATATAACGGTCTGCCCGCAAGCACCTTGCCGTCACGGAGCACACAAAATTGGATGAATCTCTGGGAATGGCTTATAATCGTGGAGGTTAGAAAGGATTAACAATATGAAAGCTGCATTTTCAGGTTATCTGAATTCGATCGCGCCGGCAGTGAAGGAACTCATCCGTCTGCTGGGCGATCATTATGATTATGTCAGTGTTCTGTCCACGGATTCCGTCGGCTTCAGCGCAATGATTTCCCAGCGCGCAAAGTCGGTGTCGAACTCCACCATGTTCACAGAGCGCGGCAATGTCGTGCGTGTACAGAAAAACGGACTGTACAGCGAGTATGCATTCAACGGATTTGACACCGGAAACGTAAGTGCGCTTGCGGAGGAAATCCGGGAAGCGCTGAATGCCCAACTCGATCTGCTTGCTCAGACCGGCGCAGAGATTTATGCGACCGATGTGCTTCCGGATGAGCCTGCACAGGTATTTGCGGAGATGGAAACCGGCACGATGCCGGAGGATACCGATCTTCAGAAACTGGTTGAGGAACTGTCCGCAATCAGTGATGAGGCGGTTCACAGCTGTGAGATTGCGGTTGACTGTATGGTCCGCGGCCAGTCGACCCATGTCAGCAAGATGTTCCTGACGAAAAATCGCGACATGCGCCAGAGCTATGTCTATTCCGAAGGAATGGTTGCGCCGATCGTCATGAAGGGCGGAAAGAATGAGATGAGCTATGCGAGCGTTTCCGGTCGCAGAGGACCGGAACTGTTTGCGGGTCTTCGTGATAAGCTTGCGGAAGCGATCAGGGCCGCTGAGGAAGTCATTGACGCAGAACCGATCGTGCCGGGTGAGTATGAGATCATCACATCTCCGGAAGTCTCCGGACTGATTGCGCATGAGGCGTTCGGCCACGGTGTTGAAATGGATATGTTCGTCAAGAACCGTGCGCTTGGTAAAGAGTATATCGGAAAGCGTGTCGGCTCCGATCTTGTGACCATGCATGAAGGCGCTCTCTGCGCTGAGGAAGTCGCAAGCTATGCATTTGATGATGAAGGTACACCTGCCGGCGATACCGTTGAGATCCGAAACGGCATCCTGCAGACCGGTGTATGCGATGCCCTGTCAGCGCTGCGTCTTGGCACGAAGCCTACCGGCAACGGCAAGCGTCAGAGCTTTGAAAACAAGGTTTATACCCGTATGACCAACACGGTGTTTGATTCCGGCACCGATACGCTGGATGACATGATTGCCTCCGTGAAGTACGGATACCTCCTGGAAGGCATGAAGTCGGGCATGGAAGATCCGAAGCACTGGGGCATTCAGTGCATCGTGGAACGCGGCCTTGAGATCCGGGACGGAAAGCTTACCGGAAAGGTCGTTGCGCCGATCGTCATGACCGGTTATGTTCCGGATCTTCTCGGCAGTATTTCCATGGCGAGCACAGACCGTGAAGTATTCGGTTCCGGTGCCTGCGGAAAAGGACACAAGGAATGGGTCAAGGTCAGCGACGGCGGTCCGTACCTGAAGGCGAAAGCGAGGTTGGGATAATGCTTGAAACAATTATTGAACTTCTCAAGGAAGCCGGCACCGACGGCTGGGAAGTGACCGATACAAAAACAACCGGGTGGGAGTTTTACTTCATCCGTCATCAGCTGGACCAGAACCGGGTCCGCAATGTTGAACACATCAACGTCAGCGTATACAAAAAGTTTGATTCCTTCCTCGGAAAGGCAAGTACAGAGATTCCGGTTTCCGCAAGCCGGGAAGAAGCAGCGGATCTGATCGGAAAACTGTGTGCGGAAGCACTGCTTGTAAAGAATCCTGCCTATTCGCTGAACATGCCTGCACAGGTGCCCGCCGAGGCACAGACCATGCCGGATGTACGGGCAATCGCAAAGGATTTCCTGAACGCGATGAACGAACTTCCGGAATCCGAGACAGCGGATATCAATTCCTATGAGCTGTTCATCAGCGCAAAGGAAGTACGCTTCATGAACTCCAACGGCATTGATGTGACATCGGTATATCCGTCTTCCATGGCGGAGGTTGTCGTCAATGCGCGCAATGAGAAACATGAGATTGAACTGTACCGCCTGTACCACAGCGGCAGCTGCGACAAAGAGGGTCTGAAACAGGAAATCAGTGAGACACTGAAGTACGGCACAGACCGTCTGTCGGCGCAGAATACTCCGAATCTTGGAACCTGTGATGTGGTCTTCTCCACGGATGCCTCCCTGCAGATCTATGAGTTCTTCATCGACCGGATGAATACCGGCATGAAATACCGCCAGCTTTCGAACTGGGAGCTTGGTAAACCGGTAGCTGAGGATGTAAAGGGCGACCGCATTACCGTTAAGGCGCTGCGCAGCCTTGAAAACTCCTCCAGCAACTCTGCCTATGATGCGGAAGGTGCACCGGTACGGGATCTTGTGCTGATCAATGACGGCGTTGCGGAGCACTGGTGGGGATCCCGTCAGTTCTCGCAGTACATGGGCGTGGAGGATTCCTTCATTCCGGGCAACTTTGCGGCGGAAGGCGGAACCCGCAGCGCAGCGGAACTGCGTCAGGGAACCTTCCTTGAGATCGTCGAATTCTCCGACTTCCAGGTGGAAACCATGACCGGTGCGATCGCCGGTGAGATCCGTCTTGGCTATTACCACAGCAACGGCACGGTTACGGTTGTGACCGGCGGTTCGGTATCCGGCACAATGATGGATTTCATGAAGGAAATGTACATGTCCCGCGAACAGAAACAGTACAACAACATGCTTGTGCCGGCAGTGACACGTCTGAAAGGAGTGTCCATTACCGGAGCCGCAGACTGAACGCTTTAAAAGAGAACCGGATCGCATGGAAACAGGATCCGGTTTTTCTCTGGCCGGATCAGCGGATTTTTATGCATGTATACTGCAGGTGTATTGGAAGACACCTGCTTTTTTGCGAAAATGGCAGACAGAAAAAGACAAATGCTATACGTAGCCCGTTCTTTTTGATACATTAACAGTTGCGCATTATGAGTGAGACAAAGAAAAAACAGCGGTTTGAGACCAAAGGCCGCATGCTGGGATACTTTCTGAAAGGAAGCCTGAAGTGGTTTGTACTTTCGGTTCTTTTTACAATTGCCGTAACCCTGATGGATATGATCAATCCGAAGATCATCTCCTTTACCGTGGACTCCGTCATCGGCGATAAGCCGGCAGAACTGCCTGCGCCGGTATTAAACCTGATTGAATCCATCGGCGGGACCGGGTATCTGCGGGAACACCTCGGCATCCTTGCCGGAACGGTTGTGGTTCTGGCGTTGATCCGTGCGGTATTCCGCTATCTCTGGCGGGTGTTCAACGCACGCGGTGCGGAAACCTTTGTCGAGACGACCCGGAACTCTGCCTTTGAACATCTGCTTGCGCTTCCTGCCGCATGGCACAGCGAGCATCATACCGGTGATATTATCCAGCGCTGCACCTCGGATATTGAAACGATCAAGGTATTCCTGTCCGAACAGCTTGCCAGCCTGTTCCGGATCATTCCGACGCTGATCCTGGCATTTCTGTTCATGTACCGGATCCATCCGGGACTGATGGTATATGCGCTGATCTTCGTGCCGCTGATCGTCGGATACAGTCTTTTCTTCCATAAGAAAATCGGCTCTGCCTTCCGCAAGGCGGATGAAGAGGAAGGAAAGCTGTCCGCAATTGCCCAGGAAAACCTGACGGGTGTGCGTGTCGTGCGTGCGTTTGGAAAAGAGCAGTACGAACGGACCCGCTTTGAAGAAAAGAATAAAACCTATACCGCACTGTGGATTCATCTGATGCGTCTGCTTGCGAGCTTCTGGTGCTCCATGGATCTGTTGTCGGGCGCGCAGATTCTGACGATTACATCTCTCGGCGCCGTCTATGCCGTGCATGGCGAACTGACTGCCGGCAACTATATTGCGTTTCTTACCTACAACACGATGATGATCTGGCCGGTGCGCATGCTGGGAAGAATCATCGCCAACCTGTCGAAGGCGGGCGTTGCGATCGACCGTCTGCGCGAGATCATGAATGCCGAGCCGGAAAAAGACGTGGAGAATGCCCTTAAGCCGGATCTTACCGGTGATATCGTATTTGACCACGTGAGCTACTCCTTCGGCGATGAAACCGCGCATGTCCTCAATGACATCAGCTTTACCGTAAAAACCGGAACCACGGTCGGAATTCTCGGCGCAACCGGTTCGGGAAAATCCACACTCATGTATCTGCTTGACCGTATTTATCCGCTGCCGGAAAAAGACGGAAAGATTACCATCGGCGGCGTGGATATTCAGAAGATGAACGCATCCTATCTGCGTGATCATATCGGCATTGTTCTGCAGGAACCGTATCTGTTCTCCCGTTCGCTGGAAGACAACATCCGCATCGCCAACCGGAGCGCAGGACGCACCGAAGTCCGAGATGCGGCAGGCATTGCCGTGCTCGATGAGGCAATCGAACATTTTGAGGACGGCTATGACACCTTTGTCGGTGAGCGCGGCGTGACATTGTCCGGCGGACAGAAACAGCGCACGGCAATTGCGCAGATGTTAATCCGGAAGCCGCCGATCATGGTATTTGATGATTCCCTTTCCGCAGTGGATGCGGAGACCGACGCAAAGATCCGTGCGGCGCTGGCAGAGAAGACCGGCAATTCCACCGTCTTCCTGATTGCCCACCGGATTACGACACTGATGAACGCCGATGAGATCATCGTGCTTGACCGCGGACGGCTTGCCGAGCAGGGCACGCATGAAGAACTGCTTGCGCGCAACGGCATCTACCGCCGGATCTATGATCTTCAGATGGCCGGAAGGGAGGTGGAAGAATGAGTGAAACAAAGACGGAAGAAATCAAAACCCTTCCCGGACTCGGACTTCCCGAGCTTCTGCCGTACCTGAAGCCGTACCGGAAGACACTGATCGCCATGGTCTTCCTGGGGCTTGTCGCTTCCCTGGTGGATTCCATCATGCCGTTATTCAACCGGTATGCACTGAATCACTTCATCGGTGAAAACACGCTGGATACCCTTGGCATCTTTATCGTGCTGTACATCGTATCGACCGTGATCAAGGTGCTGTCGGATTTCATCAGTCTGACGCTGGCAGGGCGCACCGAGATGTCGGTGAACCGCGACCTGCGGAATGCAAGTTTCAATCACCTGCAGACCCTCTCGTTCTCCTACTTCAATCAGAACTCCGTCGGCTACATTCATGCACGCGTGATGAGCGACACCGGAAAGATCGGTGAACTCGTCGCATGGCGGATGATGGATATTGTCTGGAATCTGTCCTATATCATTGCGGTAGTCGTTGTCATGTTCCGGCTGAACGTGCGGCTGGCGCTGATGTTTGTGATCATCATTCCGGCTGCGGCGGTTCTGATCACCCACTTCGGACGGAAATACATGGCCTACAACCGGAAGATCCGGGAAATCAACTCCCGCATCACCGGAAACTTCAATGAAGGAATTACCGGCATCCGGTCCATCAAGACGATGGCGATCGAAGATGTCATCGATACGGACTTCCGTGCCGAAACGGAAAACATGAAACGTACCTCGGTGCGTGCCATGCATTACGGCGCCATTCTCTCGGCTGCCGTAACCGGCATCGGATCCTTCTGCCTGGCACTGGTGCTCTGGCAGGGAGGCTACCTTACAAAAGAAATGGTGATGGAGATCGGCACCCTGTCGGTATTCATCTCCTATGCGGTCGGCATCATGGACCCGATTGAAATGCTTACCGAAACGATTTCCGGCATCATCGCGATTCAGGTCAACATCGAGCGCTTCACCAAGCTGATGAAGACGGAAAGCGATGTGGCGGACCGTCCGGAGGTCATTGAGAAGTACGGCGACACCTTTGCGCCGAAGAAGGAAAACTGGGAAGAACTGAAGGGTGATGTCGAGTTCCGCGATGTCAGCTTCCGGTATCCGGACGGCAAGGAGCTCGTACTGGAGCACTTCAATCTGAAGGTTCCTCACGGCACTAACGTCGCAATCGTCGGCGAAACCGGCGCGGGCAAATCGACACTGGTCAATCTGGTATGCCGGTTCTATGAACCGACGACCGGAACCGTCCTGATTGACGGAAGAGACGCAAGGGAACGCTCCCAGCTCTGGCTGCACTCCAATATCGGCTACGTGCTTCAGACCCCGCATCTGTTTTCCGGATCGATCCGTGACAACCTGAAATACGGCAATCCGGATGCGACGGATGAACAGATCATGGACGCACTGAAACTGGTCAATGCGACCGGCGTCGTGGAAAAGATGGACAAGGGACTCGACAGCGATGTCGGGGAAGGCGGCGATCAGCTGTCGGTCGGTGAAAAACAGCTGCTCTCCTTTGCCCGGGCACTGCTTGCGGATCCGCGCATCCTGATTCTGGATGAAGCGACATCCTCGGTCGATACGGTTACGGAGAAAGCGATTCAGAAAGCAATCGAAACCGTGATCCAGGGACGCACGAGCTTCGTGATCGCGCATCGTCTCAGCACGATCATCGATGCGGATGTGATCCTTGTGGTAAAGGACGGAAAAATCATCGAACAGGGCAGACATAAGGACCTGATGAAGCAGAAAGGCTACTATTACAGTCTTTATACCCGGCAGTTTGATGAGGATGCGGTAAACAGTACAAACGCATAACAAACAGATGCAAAGCACACGGCGTATGCAGCGCCGTGTGTTTTGCGTTTTCGGGGCATTTACGCGGTGAAGACGGGCGTACCCGGAAATTTTCTGAAAAAAAACCGACAAACGGGAATGCAGGGTGAAAAAGTGAAAGATTTGTGAAAAGAACGGATGGAAACCTTTCCAAACCTGTGCTAGTCTTATATATGTTTCAAAATATAGGAGGGAAAGCATGAAAAAGTATTTTGCAACATTCCTGTCTGCATTAATGGCTCTTTCACTC
>JAFOLE010000131.1 GCA_017419465.1 Solobacterium sp.
GAAACCTTCTGCTTCGGCAGTCTTCGCAAAGCCTTCATACATATCGGTCCACTCGTAGTTTTCACCATTTGCGGCAGCCTCGAGGTTCTCCGCTGTGGAGCCGATACCGTTGAGTTCTTTGAACCACATCTTGGCATGTTCTTTCTCGTTTTCCGCTGTCTTCAGGAACAGTGCCGCAATCTGTTCAAAGCCTTCCTTCTTTGCCTTGGACGCAAAATACGTATACTTGTTTCGAGCCTGGGATTCACCGGCAAACGCAGCCTCAAGGTTCTTTTCGGTCTGTGTTCCTGCATACTTGTTTCCAGCAGGTTTTACTTCTTCCAGCTGATCGCCGCTGACACCGCAGATCGGGCATACTGCGCTCTCTGCATTCTCTGCCTCAAATACTTCTCCGCATACTAAACATTTAAATGTTGCCATGAATTATTTCCTCCTTCTTTCCTGGCGTTTGGCTTCCATACGAAAGGACAGTTTCGTATGGGTCTTCTGAATAATTCCGGATGATGATTGAATCTCTCTGTACAATCTATGTCTTAAGAATACAGGTATAACTGCGGTTAGGAAAGTAAAAATATCCGCACGGTAGAGTACCTGTCAACAGGATGCCGCCAGTTGTCAGTTTTCTTTGTGAACGGATGATTTACAGGCGAAACGAAAAGGCCTTCCCGGAAATTCGGAAAGCCCCATATGCTGTTTAAATTACTGTGATTCCAGGTTGCTTACTTCAGTTTCAGCGGCCGTATTCTGGTTAACACCAGCTTTGCGATGGTCCCGATCAGAATACCGGTCGGTATCGATCCCAATAACAGATACGGCAGGATGGCCGCCATACCTGCCTGACGGTACAGGAAGCTGACAATGAGCACCTGTCCAGAGGAATGGGCAATTGAACCGATGATGGAAGTAAACAGCAGAGAGCTGTCCAGTTTATCCATTCCCAGCATCACCAGCGAGCTCAGTATCACACCGCCCGAAGAAATCCAGAAGGTACTGGAAAAGATGGTTCCGCGCAGAAGATTGCCGATGACCACGCGCATGACGTTGACAATGATCATCTCTCTGCGACCCATGAGTTTCAGGGCAAGCAGTGCCGCAATGTTCGCAAGGCCAAGCCGCAGTACCCCGAAGATCGGACCGATATAGATGGATTCCAGGAGGTTCAGCGCGATCGCCACGGCACTCAGTAATGCCAGATAGGTAAACCTCCGGTTCTTTTCAATCGTCATTCCGGTGTCTCCTCCAGGAAGATCATGACATTGTTGGGAAGGCAGGTAATGGGAATTCCGATATCATCGACACCCATCCAGCCCATATTGGCACAGACATGGTTCGGGCACTGTTCATTGATGACATGCCACTTTCCGTCCTTGACCTCAACCTGAAGGCCGCCGACATCCCCTTCCACGTCATAAACGGCATCGACCATCGGATCGAACTCCCGTACAATCTGATTGCGATGCTGGATGGCAACCACATATCCGCTGCTCTGTTTTGTACGCAGCTTCATGACAATCAGTGCGATTACCGCAATGACCGCAAGAACTGCGATGATGATTTTCTCGTGTTTCTTCATTACTTTCCTTCTGTTTTATCAAGATGCGCAAGAATCAGATCCATTGCCTCAATATATCCGTCAAAGCCATGTCCCTTGATCTGGTCCAGGCAGTATGGTGCTTCATAGGAGATATGACGGAATTCCTCCCGCTTCAGAATATCACTGATATGCACTTCCACAACCGGAATCGGTTCGATGGCATGGACTGCATCGGCGATTGCAATACTGGTATGGGTATAGGCACCCGGATTGATCACAATGCCGTCAAACTGTTTGAAGTAAGCTTCCTGAATCCAGTCCACGAGGTCTCCCTCGTGATTGGACTGCCGGCAGTCCACCTCAATGTCCCGCTCCTTTGCGGCGGTCTGAATCATCTGAATGAGGCTTTCAAAGGTATTGGAGCCGTAGATTTCCTTTTCCCGGATGCCGACCATATTCAGGTTCGGTCCGTTGATAACCATCAGTTTTCTTCCCATATGTCTATTCTCCCCTATTTCCTGTCAAACAGTGCACGTCTGGTGGTGGAGCTGATCATCTTTTTCTTCATGCCTTCGACATCTTCAGTCTGTACCAGATCACGGAAGTCATGCAGTTCCTGAACGAACTGATCGATATCATGAATCAGATAGTCCTTGTTCAGAATAAACAGTTCCGGCCACATCTCTTCATTGATCTTCGCAATCCGGGTCAGATCCCGGAAGGAGTCACCGGTATATAGTGCCAGACTGTCATTGTCATTGGCATTCATCAGAGATACCGCAATGACATGCGTCAGCTGCGACAGATAGCTGATCATTTTGTCATGCTCTTCCGGGGTAAGACAGGTAATGGTCTTAAAATGCATTTCCTCTGCCAGGGTGCGCATCGTTTCAATTGCCTGTTCACTGGAATGCTCCGTCGGCACGATGATGAAGTTTGCGGCCTGGAAGCGTCCGGCATCCGCATATTTGATGCCCTTGAATTCCTTACCGGCCATCGGATGGCAGGCAATAAATTCAATGTCCGGGCGGAGTTCCTGACTGATCTTTTCCACGACGACCCGTTTGACACCGGTCACATCACTTAACAGTGCCCCGGATTTCAGAACGGACTGATTGTCTTTGATCCACTGGACAAATACGCCGGGATACAGACAGCTGATCACAATGTCGCAATCCGAGAGAATCTTCGGATCACTGGATCCCTCTTCGATCCAGCCCAGCGACTTTGCGGTTTCAATCGATGCTTCATCGATATCCACACCGATAATATGTTCATAGCCGGCATAATGGAGGGCTTCCGCATAACTGCCGCCCAGTACGCCAAGACCGATGATGCCGATCCTTGTATTACTGTGATCCATAGGTTACCTCCGCACCTGCGATGCGCAGGTCTTCAAAAAAGTTCGGATAGCTTTTCGTAATGGCTTCTGCGCCGCTGATGGTGATGGGCTGTTCAGCCCGTACTGCCAGTACGGATAAGGCCATCACAATGCGATGGTCATTGTGTCCATCCAGCGCAACACCGCCTTTGATGTTCGGAACACCTTCGATGGTTACCGTATCGCCGTCTTCCTGTACGAGAACACCGAGCTTGCCGAGTTCTTCTTTCATTGCGGCGATGCGGTCGCTCTCCTTGATGCGAAGACGTCCGCAATGCGTAAAGACGGATGTTCCTTCCGCGACTGCGGCCAGCGCAAACAGCACCGGGCCAAGATCCGGACAGTCCGCAAGATCTGCGGTAAATGCCTTCACTTTCCCTGGTAAGAACGTGTATCCCCCTTCCATGGGAATGCTCTGTCCGCCGGCACGTTCAATCAGGGAGACAATCACATGATCGCCCTGTCGGCTTTCCTGTGCCATATTGTGCACAACAACCGGTTTCTGACTTGTCAGTGCCAGTACCGCAAAGAACGCAGCCTGGGAGTCATCCCCTTCCACATGCAATGCGGATGCCTGATACGTCTGATTTCCCGGGATATGAATCGTAGCGTCAGTTTCTTCAAACCGGATCCCGGCTTTTTCCAGCACATCCATCGTCAGTCCGACATACGACTTTGATTCATACGGCGGAAGCACGGTAATGCTTGAATCCCTGTTCCGTAACGGCAGCGCAAACAGCAGTCCGCTGATAAACTGCGAGGAGATATCGCCCCGTACAACATAGTCATCCGGTTTCAGAGCGCCTTTGATCGACAGTGTATCTTCCGCTGCCTCAAACTGCAGACCCTGTTTCTCAAACAGTTCTTCATAAACGGTTTGCGGACGGCTCATCAGTTTGCCGTGACCGGTAAAGGTTACTGCTTCCTCCGTTAATGAGAATAACGGAATCAGAAACCGCAGCGTACTGCCGGATTCCCCGCAGTCAATCACAGAGCCGTCATAGGAGAATTTGTTTCCGATGCCATGCACAAGCAGACAGCCGTCATCCTGTGCTTCAAAAGAAGCCCCAAGATGCGAGAGACACCGCATGGTCGCTTCGGTATCCTTGTTCTCCACCAGTCCGGTGATCACAGTATCCTGCGCGGATAACGCCGCCGCGATCAGGGCACGATGCGACATGGACTTCGATCCGGGAATGGATACCGGTGCCCCTTCACTTCTTCCGGGATGAATAACCGCAATCATACGGCTCTCCCGTGTTCCAGCACCTGCAGGATTTTATCTTCTGCTTCTTTGAGGGTGCCGTTATTTTCAATCCGCACATCACTGTACGCCGCATAGAGATCCTTGCGCTCGTCATACAGCTTCATCATGTCTTCCTTCGAGCGGGACAGCGGACGGTCTTCCGATCCATACAGCAGTTCAATATCCCGGTCGATCCAGAAGATAATGCTGTTGCGGGAAAGATAACGCATGTTCTCTTTCCGCTTGATGATTCCCCCGCCGCAGGAAACCACAGAACCATTTGCCGGAATGGATTTTGCCAGGTTCGATTCAAGATCACGGAAATATGTCTCTCCGTGTTTTTCAAAACACTCCGCGATCGATGTGCCAAGCTGCCGTTCCAGTTCCGCATCCATTTCAATCAGCGGACGGTTCAGTGTCTTTGCCAGTGACTGGGCAATCGTCGACTTTCCGGATGTCGGCATTCCGATCAGTACGATATTCCGTTTTTCTTCAAGCAGATGATTCATGCATGGCATGACCTGTGTTTCATCCATGTCATGTCCGGTAAACCAGCGGTCTGCGACCAGTGCCTGCCGCACCAGCATTTCAAAGCCGCCGCAGGTCCTGATACCGCGGGTCTTTGCCTCAAAACAGAGATCGGTGCATAACGGATTGGCAATCGCATCTACGACCGCATACAGATTCGTAAACTTCGAAAGATCCACCGGCGACGCATCTTCGTTGGGCGTCATTCCAACCGGTGTCGCATTGACCAGCACGGAATAGTTCTTCTCATCGGCATACAATTCGTCGTAGCTGATCTCTTCATTCTCCGGGTGCCGTGATACCACCTCATACGTACAGCCAAGCTGACGCAGTCCTGCGGTGATGGCCTTGGATACGCCGCCGCTTCCAAGAACGGCGGCATGTTTTTCCTTTACATCAATGCCATTACCGGCAAGCATTTCCATAAAGCCCTGATAGTCGGTGTTATAGCCGTAATACTTCCCATCTTTATGGACAACCGTATTTACCGCACCGATGGCTTTCGCCAGCGGATCGATTTCATCCAGGTACTGCATCACAGTCTGCTTGTACGGAATCGTCACATTGAATCCGTCCAGATCAGTAGACGCGAAAAAGGAAGGAAGGTCCTCTTCCTTCAGTTCATATAACCGATAACAGTCTTCCTTCAGAAAGAATGCATGAATGTTCGGAGACCAGCTGTGTCCCAGCGGATATCCGATCAGTCCGAGTTTCATAGATTACTTCTCCGCCAGCCACTGAATGCCATGGGCACCCGCAAGGAAATCCGCCAGAACGATTGCGGTCATGGAGTCTACCACGACCCGTGCCCGGTGAATGATTGCCGGATCATGACGGCCCTTGATTTCAATGGTCGTATTCTCTTTTGTTTTGAAGTTGACCGTAAACTGCGGCTGCGAGATGGACGGGGTCGGTTTGATCACCGTACGGAAGATGATCGGCATGCCGTTGGTGATGCCGCCGTTCACACCGCCGTTATGGTTGGTAATAGTGGCCACCTCATCATGGAACATCGTATAGCGGTCATTTGCCCGCTGGCCGGTCATCTCCGCAAATGCAAAGCCGGCACCGAATTCCACACCCTTGACTGCAGGAATCGCAAAGAGTCCAGCGCTCAGGCGGCTTTCGATCGTGTCAAAGAACGGTTCACCGATTCCGGCTTCCATTCCGACCACTGCCGTTTCCAGAATTCCGCCGAGGGAATTCTGTTCTTTTTTTGCGTGCTCGATGGCCTTCTTCATCTGTTCGCCGATGTCATCCTGAATCACCGCAAAGTCTTTTTCGTTCAGTGCCTTGATCGTCTCTTTGAGACCCTGCGCAATGAAGCGGTCTTCTTCGATGTTGTACAGCTTCTGGATATGGGACCCAATCAGGATGCCCTTCTTCTCCAGCATCTGGCGCAGGATACTGCCGGCAGCAGTTAACGGAGCGGTGATGCGGCCGGAGAAATGTCCGCCGCCCGAAGCATCCTGGAAGCCTTTATAGCGAAGTTCTGCGGTATAGTCCGCATGCCCCGGACGAGCCAGGTAGCGCAGTTCATCATAGTCACTGCGCCGCACATTCGTATTGCGGATCACCAGGGCAACCGGTGTTCCTTCAGTAACCATGTCTTTGACACCGGAAAGAAATTCCACCTCATCCGGTTCACTGCGTCCGGTCGAAAGCGCATTGACCGAACGGCGCTGTTCCATGTCATGGCGCACCTGTGCTTCATCGATCTGAAACCCGGAAGGCAGTCCGTCAATCACACAGCCGATGGCCGGTCCGTGCGATTCTCCAAACAGCGTTACCGTAATATTGTTTCCAAAGGTATTCTTCATAATCCAATTCCTTTCCGCACCATGGCATTGTCCCATTCTTCGGTAAAGCCATGGCCAAGTTCATTGACCTGCACGATCGTTACCGTGCCATGGTCTGCCTTCTTGTCATTCTGCACAAGACGGCAGATCTCTTCCTTATCGCATTCACATTCCAGCGGCAGTTCCAGCCGTTCCAGAACGTTCTTCAGACGTGCTTTCAATTCCGGTTCCTGAACAACGGTCATCATCCCCATCGCAACACACTCGCCATGGAGATACCGGTTGAGTTCATGATAGCTTTCATACGCATGCCCATACGTATGGCCGAAGTTGAGGAGCTTGCGTTCTCCCCCTTCGCGCTCATCCCGTTCCACGACACCCTGTTTCACCTTCAGGGAACGTTCGATGATCTCATCAAGATGGTCCATGTAATTGTCCTGTTCAAACAGTTCAAACAGTTTCGGATCATGGGTCATCCCCATCTTCACCGCCTCTGCCATTCCTTCATGGAGTAAGCGCGGGCTCAGGGTGGACAGCACTTCCGGGTCTACGATAACCAATGATGGCTGCCAGAAGGCACCGACACAGTTCTTGATGCCCTGAAAGTCGATTGCAGTCTTTCCGCCGATGGATGAGTCCACCATCGACAGCATGGTGCTCGGGATATTCACATAGCGGATGCCGCGCATATAGGTCGCCGCACAGAAGCCGGCAAGGTCACCGACTACACCGCCACCCAGAGCGACCACCGTATCCTTGCGGGACAGATGCAGCTCCAGCATATGCGCTAATACATCCTGGTAAACCGCGAAGCATTTGGAGCCTTCCCCCTGCGGAATGACATGCATTACCGCATCCGGAAACTGCGCTTTCAGACTCTCTCTCCACTTTTCGGGAACCCCATCGTCGCTGATCAGAAAGACACGGTCGGTTCCGATATATTCTTTTGCCTTTGATAAGGCATTGCGTTCAATGATGATCGGATAGGTCCGGTCTTTGGTATGTACCTGTAATTCCATCGGGGGTCACCTCCTACTTCTCTGCCTTTGCGGCTTTATAGCAGCCAAGCACACGGCATTCATTACAGCGGGAGCGGATCTCCCGCAGGGCTTCCTGCACATTGAAATCTGCGAGGTTGCCGGTGAAGTCGAGATAGAAACAGTATTCAAAGACCTGACCCGGAATCGGACGGGATTCCAGCTTCAGCATATTCAGATTATGATCTGCCAGTACGCCGAGCACATGATAGAGTGAACCGGGCTCATGACGGACCGAGAAATACAGACTGATCTTGTCCGCATCCGGATTGACTTCATTGTGTTCGGTAACACAGAGAAAACGTGTCATGTTGGTATCCGAGTCCTGTACATCCGGCACAAGGATGTTCATACCGTAGTATTCCGCTGCCCGGTCAGAGCCAAGCGCTGCCTTTGTCGAATCATTACATTCCTTAATGTATTCCACCGAACGGGCGGTATCCTGGAAGGCAACCGCCTTGATGGACGGATGTTCCGCAAAGAAACGGGAACACTGACTGATTGCTTCGGGATGGGAGTAGACTTCGGTAATGGTTTCTTCGTTTACGCCAGGAAGCGTGATCAGGTTCTGACGGATGCGCACCGTGATTTCCCCGACCGCATGAATGCCGTAGTTGCGGAACAGATCCACCGTACGGGTGATCACCCCGGTCGTTGTATTTTCCACAGGAAGGAGTGCATAATCGAGCACACCGCAGTCGAGATCATTGAGGATGTCTGTAAAATTTCGGTAGCTGCGGGGTTCATAGTCACGGCCTTCAAAATACCGCATGACTGCGATTTCACTGAAGGTTCCGTTGGTTCCCTGATATCCGACTCTGACTGTCATAAGCCTTAAATCTCCGTATTTATAATTTATAATTTTATTATGAGACCCCGTTCCCCGCAACAAGACCGCCGTATAAGAACGATGATCGCAGCCGCGATCATCCTCCTTTCCATCATTCCGTTCGTCGGCCTTGACCCGTATCACATCAATTACACCGGTCTGTTTCAGCAGCGTCCCCTGCTCACCTGGCTCTGTATGGGTCCGGCATTGATCCTGCAGGGATGGCTGTTTATGACTGCCGTAACGAAAACCGCAGGCGGTTCTTCCCTGCGGCTTCCGTCATTGGTACTCCTGATCGGGGTAATCGGTTTAATGATCATGCCCTATCGGAAAGAACATGACCTTACCACGAATCTGCATTTGGTACTGGCGTTTATTGTGCTGGTATTGCTTAATGGAATCATTTTTCGGATTCTCTTCTTCAGGCAGAAGCTTCTCCTGTTTTATGCGGGCGGATGTGTGCTTTCCTTCTTTACCGCATTGACCGCATCTTCCATCAACGGTCTGAGTGAACTGATCTATGCGGCGGTCCTGACAATAACACTGGTTCAGGCAGGCCTCTGACATCCGTCTCATAAAAAACAGAGACCTTCCGGTCTCTGTCAGATAAGTTTTTCCTCTGCGGTTACTGATTTGCCTTCAGGAAGGCAAGTTTTTCATTTTTGACGCATCATTGGAAGATGCAGAATCTCACTGTCAGCTTACAGTGCACTCCCGTCCTCCAGCAAAAAATCAAATAAATTCCAAATCAGTATTCCTTCATCGTTGTAATGCGTTAATCCATCTTTCACGATAATGATCTTCCGGAAGAAATCTTTAATACTTACAAGGGAAGCCTGTTCCTGTTCTAACTTCTCTTTGCTTGGAATTGAAAGTGCTGATTGAATATATAAGCGATTCGACCCCTGATTACAGACAAAATCAACTTCCAGCTGTTTTAGTTTTCGTTGTTTGTTATCATCCACAAAACTGTGATCTACAACGCCGACATCTACGTTATAACCTCTGATGAGAAGTTCATTATAAATAATGTTTTCCATCAGATGCGTTTCTTCGATCTGTCTGAAATTCAATCTTGCGTTTCTCAGTCCTACATCAGTGAAGTAGTATTTCATTGGCGTATTGATGTATTTTTTTCCTTTAATATCAAATCGCTTTGATCTGGAAATAAGAAACGACTCTTCAAAATAATCAAGATAGTTCTTTATAGTGTCCTGATGCACGGTGATGTTCTTTTCAGATTTAAAGGTGTTTGCAAGTTTTCGGGGATTTGTAAGGCTTCCTATACTGGACGCAATAATATCCATCAGTTCTTCCAGTTCCGCTTCATTTCTGACATTGTTTCGATCAATAATATCTCTGAAATACGTTTCATCGAACAGCTGTTTCAGATAATTTGCCTTATCCTGTAAATTTGAGATTGCAATCTGGCCTGGCATACCGCCATATGTAATATATTCCTGCCACGCCATATTAATATCAGCGCGATCGAAATGAAGAGGAAATTGAACAGGAAATTCAGTTCCGGCATGAAGTCCCCTGTAATGATCCCAGAATTCAGAAAAGGAGAATGGATACACGTGAACCTGATCTCCCCTGCCCCTGAACTCAGTAATGATATCCCTGGATAAAAACTTTGCGTTGCTGCCAGTCACATAGACATCAACGTTATTTCTCCTGATAAGGCTATTCAGCACTTCCTCAAAACCTTCAACCAGCTGCACTTCATCTAAAAGTACATAATACAGTTCTTTATCCACAATTCTTTCTTTGATATATGAATAAAGGGTTTCGGCTGAGCGTTCGGCTCTGTGCTCAATATCATCTAACGCCATCGTAATAATATGGTCTTCTGATATACCAATATTCTTCAGATAATTGTAAAAAAGTTCAAACAGCAGGTAAGATTTCCCCGCTCTCCTCACACCGGTAATTAACTTAACCATTCCGTTATGACGTTTTCTTATCAATTCATTTAAATAATGAGGTCTGTCCATAACTGTCACCTTATTGAATATTTAGTAGCATAATCAGTAAAATGTTCAATAAAATTATAGTATGTACATGTGTACCGGTCAATCCTGTTGAATATTTATTTGTATTTGCGACAAAATATTCAATAGAATGCAGCTGCCATGGCATCAGTCAGAACCGTTTTTCTGCTCAATACAAATGCAAACTCAATCAGATAATCGCCGCAGCAAATCATAACCACCCGTAAAACGGGTGGTTTGCTCTGAGGCTATAAGCCTCTGACTGCAAGCCAGCGTCTCAAGGCGCAGGCTTTTCCATACTCACGTA
>JAFOLE010000132.1 GCA_017419465.1 Solobacterium sp.
GCATTCACAAATGCGGATGCCGTGGAACTCTATAAGAACGATGTCTTTGTAAAACGCTTTGAGTCCAAGGAGTGGCCCGGTATGGAACACGGACCGATCCGGATCGATGATACGATCGGCGAACTGCTGGAAACCCAGGAACATATGCCCAAGGGTCAGGCTGCGGCAATCCGCCGGTGTCTGATCGCGACCGGAAAGTACGGATTCTCCGCACTTCCGGCCCGCTATAAGGCAGAGCTTGCGGCGATCATGGTCCGCTACAAGATGACCTTCGAAGACGGCTATAACCTGTTTGGAAAATATGTCGGAAACTGGGGCGGCGAAGCGACTAAATGGCGCTTTGACGCAGTAAAGAACGGCGAGGTCATTGCCAGCGTCACAAAGACCCCGGGAAAGAAACTCCATCTGGAAGTAAAGGTCTCAAAGACGGAGCTTGCCGAAGGGGAGACCTATGATATGGCCGCGGTGCGGATCCGGATTCTCGATGAAAACGGAAACAGCGCACCTTATGCACAGTATCCGCTTGCGTTTGAAACAACCGGACCGATTGAAATTGCCGGTCCGTCCGCAGCCGTCCTGGAAGGCGGCATGAGCGGTCTCTACATCCGCACAACGGGGGAAACCGGACAGGCGGAACTTACGATCCGCTGCGCAGATTTGGAAGTTCAGAATATTTCATTTGAGGTGAGGTGAAGAATATGAAATTTTCGAAGTCACAGACTGCCGCATACGGCCTTGGCGCCGTCGGCAAGGACATGGTATATGCCTTAAGCAGTGCCTATGTCATGTATTACTACAATCAGATCCTCGGTCTTTCCGCCGGATTTGTCGGACTGATCCTGATGATCGCCCGGGTATTCGATGCGGTAAACGATCCGTTTATGGGTATCGTTGTCGCAAAGACCCGCACGAAGTGGGGCAAGTTCCGTCCCTGGATCCTTTCCGGTTCCGTATTGAATGCATTTGTGCTCTATGCGCTCTTCGCAGTTCCCAAAGGACTTGCGGACGGGGGACTGAAGGCATACTTTGCGATTATCTATATTCTCTGGGGTGTCACTTATACGATGATGGATATCCCGTACTGGTCCCTGATTCCGGCCGTTACATCTGAGCCGGCAGACCGGGAATCCATGTCCGTTGTCGGACGTACCTGCGCCGGTGTCGGAAATGCGCTGATCACCGTCTTTGCGATGCGTTCCGTACAGATGATCGGCGGCGGCATTGACAAGGCATCCGAGCGTACCGGCTTTGCCTGGGTTGCGCTGATCGTTGCGGTGGTATTTGTCATTGCGGAAGCGATCCTCTTCTTTGCGGTACGGGAAAAGCCGGCAGACAAACAGGAAACCACTGAGGCAACTTCCATCGGCGATATGTTCAGGACCCTGTTTGCCAATGACCAGGCGATGGTCGTCGTGCTTACGATCGTTCTGATCAACACTGCGCTTTACATCACCTCGAACCTTCTGATCTACTTCTTCAAATATGATGTCGGCGGGGCAGACTGGGCAAGCTCCCACATGGTCTTCAACATGGTCGGCGGCGCCTCCCAGATCCTTGCGATGATGCTGCTGTATCCTTTGCTTCGTAAGATGAAGATGAAGAATGAAGCCATCTTCCGTCTCTGTCTCATCCTTGAGATCACCGGCTATGCCCTGATCCTGATCGCCTGCTTCACCGGTCTTGCCAACAACATGCTGGTGATCTGCGGCGCGGGACTCCTGGTATTCCTGGCCAATGGTATTCTCACCGTTCTTACCACGGTATTCCTCTCCGCGACCGTAGACTACGGCGAGCTGAAGACCGGAAAGCGGGAAGAGAGCGTCATCTTCTCCATGCAGACATTCGTTGTCAAACTGGCGAGTGGACTTGCGGTATTCCTCTGCGGTATCGGACTGGATATGATCGGTCTTGTCGGAGACGACAGCACGGAAGGTGCCATCGTTGCCCAGAGTGCTTCCACGATCAACGGACTCCGTCTTCTGATGACGGTTCTTCCGATCATCGGACTGTTCTGTGCGATGTTCCTGTTCCGGAAGAAGTTCCTGCTTACCGATGAAAAGATCGTCTCCATGAGCAATGACCTTGCAAGTGCCCGTGGTACAAAAGAATGACTGAACTGAACTGGACCGTCCGGTATACCGAAAACGGGGAAGAGCGGACACTGAGCGGAAAGAGTCCGCTGAAGCTTGGAGAGAATCATATCCGCGCATTTCTTCCGGCCTGCGAAATCAAAAGCGTTGTCGGAAAGATCAAGGTCACGACCGTCCTGCGGGAAAAGCTGTTCATGAACGGCTATCAGACCTGGACCGCATGCCCGGAGTATTCCCGGAATTCCCGGATCCGCGGCATTCAGCTTCTGCCGAAAGCGCTGGTGGATCAGTACAAGTTTGACGGCTATTCCGATTATCACTTTGCGCCGTATCAGATGTGGCGCGGTGTGGTCTCCGGATATTCCTGGTGTCATTTCCGCAATAACCATCACTTCCGTCTGTTCGCCTCACTCGATGAGGAACCGGGCTATACGATGTTTACGTATGTGACCGCGCTCAGTCAGCTGACGATCGTGCGCGACTGCGGCGGAATCGAATATGAAGGCAATTATCCGATCTTTGACCTCTTCCTTGCGGAAGGCGAGGAGAATGAAGTCTATGACGCGTGGTTTGCGGCACTTCCGATGAAGAAGATTGATGCGCCCAAACTCTGCGGTTACTCCAGCTGGTACAACCGTTACCAGGACATCAATGAAGCTGCGATCCGTCAGGACTTAAACGGCTGTAAAACCATCTTCCAGCCGGGTGATCTTTTCCAGATCGATGATGGCTGGGAACCGTATGTCGGTGACTGGCTGGTCGAGAATAAAACAAAGTTCCCCAACGGCATGAAAGCTATGGTCGACGAGATCCACTCGTCCGGCTTCCAGGCAGGATTATGGCTGGCGCCGTTTGTGGCGGAAAAGGACAGCACGCTGTACAAAGA
>JAFOLE010000019.1 GCA_017419465.1 Solobacterium sp.
AGAACTGAAGGAGACCACCGAAAAAAATGTCATCACGCTGTTCGGACTTGATCCGGACACGGAATATAAACTCGGTCTGCAGGAAGAAACCGATGCAGCACCGGAAACCATGTACTTCCTTACGGCGAAGGAATCCATTCTTCTGAACGTGCATGCCTTCGGCGCAAAGGGTGACGGTGTCAACGATGACACTGCCGCAATTCAGGCAGCCATCGCCTGCTGTCCGAAAGACGGTACGGTATATCTTCCGAAAGGAACCTATCTTTCCGCTGCCGTTTTCGCCAAGAGCGATATGACCATCTGGATCGATAAGGATGCAGTTCTGCTCGGTCAGACCGACCGGTATCGTTATCCGGTGCTTCCGGGTATGGTCCGCAGCCAGTATGACAACGATGTCGAGATGAGCTTCGGCTCCTGGGAAGGCAACCCGCTGGATTGCTTTGCGGCACTGTTCACTGCGATCGGCGCAGAGAATCTCACACTAATCGGAGAGGGAACCATCAACGGAAATGCGGACGCATCCGACTGGTGGGTGAACCGTACGGTCAAGCGCGGCGCATGGCGTCCGCGTCTGCTCTTCCTGAATCACTGTAAGAATGTCATCGTGCAGGGTCTCACGATCAAGAATTCTCCGAGCTGGACCGTACATCCGTACTACAGCGATGATATGAAGTTCCTGACACTGACGATCCAGAATCCGTATGATTCTCCCAATACCGATGGCTTCGACCCGGAGAGCTGCACGAATGTGCTTCTGCTCGGCACGAAGATTTCCGTCGGCGATGACTGCATTGCGATCAAAGCCGGAAAGCTCTATATGGCAACCGCGCATCAGAAGACATCCGAGAATATCCGGATCCGCAACTGCTCGCTGGAAAAGGGCCATGGCTCTGTAACGATCGGTTCGGAAATTGCCGGCGGTGTCCGGGATGTGCATGTCACCCAGTGCCGGTTCCTCGGAACCGACCGCGGTGTCCGCATCAAGACCAGAAGAGGCAGAGGCGAGCAGTCTGTGCTGACCGATCTTACCTTTGAAAACATCCGCATGGAAGAAGTGCAGATGCCGATTACCGTAAACATGCATTATTTCTGTGATCCGGACGGACACAGCAGCTATGTACAGAGCCAGGAGATGGCTCCGCGCGATTACCGTACACCGACCGTCGGTACGATTACCCTGCGGGATGTCGAATGCGTTGATGTAAAGACCAGTCTTGTCTGCGCATGCGGACTTCCGGAATCCCCGATTGAAAAGATCACACTGGAAAACGTTACTGCTTCCTACATTCCGGAAGCACAGCGTGAACCGGCCGTGCCGATCATGATGGATGGGTTTGAGCCGGTCAGCGGCGCAAGCTTCTGGCTGAAGAACGTGAAGGCGCTGAGCGCAAAGAACGTTCATATCAGCGGTGAGAATGTGAGTGCACCGGAAATCTACGGCGATCTGAAGCCGGAGTATCAGGACTGCACACTCAATAACAAAACACTGTAAATCATCCGCAGGATGATGGAAGGAGAACAGCAACTATGATCCAGTTTGGACTGCGTCTTCATGATGCGGAAAAACTTCCGCTGGAAGAACAGCTGAAAACAGTAAAGGGACAGGGCTTTTCCTGTGTGCATCTGGCACTTTCCAAAATTCAGGGAATGACTGCGGATCCTTCCGCGCTGACTCCCGGATATGCCAGATATCTGAAACATGCATTTGACAATGCCGGGCTCGATGTCGCGGTGCTTGGAAACTATCTGAATCTTGCGACTCCCGATCCGGAAGCGTTAAAGAAAAATCAGGAGAAATATACGGCCCATCTGCGCTTTGCGTCTCTGCTTGGGGCAGGCGTGGTCGGAACCGAGACCGGAAACCCGAATGTGGATTACAAATATGATCCTGAGAAATCGCACAGTGATGAAGCGCTTGAAACCTTCATTACCAATCTGCGTCCGGTCGTAAAGGATGCGGAGCGGTTCGGCGTCATGATGGCAATCGAACCGGTATGGAGACATATCGTTTATTCGCCGGCCCGCGCAAGACAGGTGCTCGATGCGATTGATTCGCCGAATCTTGGAATCATCTTCGATCCGGTGAACCTGCTGGATGAATCCAATGTGGACAGCCGGGAAGAAGTATTCAATGAGGCGATGACGCTTCTTGAGAAAGAAATCATGGTGATCCATATCAAGGACTTCAAGAAGGAAACCGGTGTCACCACATGCATGGCAGCCGGACTCGGCGATATGGACTATGCGCCGATCCTGAAGTTTGCGAAGGAAAAGAAGCCGTTCATTCATGCGACGCTGGAAAACACAAAGCCCGACAATGCACGTCAGGCACTGGAATATCTGCGTCAGATTGAGGAGAGTCTTTAAGATTTATGACTGATTTTAAAAATCCGGTTCTGTTTGCGGACTATTCCGACCCGGATGTGATCCGTGTGGGAGATACGTATATTCTGACGGCTTCGAGTTTCAACTATGTGCCGGGTCTGCCGATTCTGATTTCCAAAGACCTTGTCAACTGGGAACTGAAAGCCTATGCGATCGAACAGGTCGAAGAAGACGGCACAAAGGGCTGCCCGCATGAGGACAGCGAAGCCATCGGAAAGCGGTTTGAAATCCCGCGCCATTCCGAAGGTGTCTGGGCACCGTCCATCCGTTATCATGACGGGCTGTACTATATCTACTACGGCATGCCTGATGAAGGCATCTATGTGATCACCGCAGAGAACCCGCTTGGTCCCTGGTCCAAGCCGGTCTGCATACGTCCCGCAAAGGGATTCATCGATCCCTGCCCGTATTGGGATGAAGACGGCCGTGCCTATATCATTCATGCATATGCAAGAAGCCGGATCGGCTTCAAGTCCATCCTTGGAATCTTTGAGATGTCTCCGGACGGCATGAAGGCGATCTCGGAAGATCAGTTCATCTTTGACGGCAATGATCCGGCGCATCCGGCGATCACCATCGAAGGACCGAAAGTGTACCGGCGCAACGGATACTATTACATTCTTTCCCCGGCAGGCGGGGTAACCCGCGGCTGGCAGGTCGCGCTGCGCAGTAAGGATATCCATGGCCCGTATGAAATCAAGACGGTCATGGAACAGGGTGATACCATCATCAACGGTCCCCATCAGGGCGGTCTGGTCGATTCCACCGATGGAAGAGAGTGGTTCCTACACTTCCAGGACCGCGGACTCTATGGCCGCATCTGTCATCTTCAGCCGGTCACCTGGAAGAATGACTGGCCGGTGATCGGTACGGATGAGGATCATGACGGAAACGGAAATCCGGTTCATACCTGGGCGCTTCCGGAAGAAGGACAGCCCGTCACGCCGCATCCGACGAGTGATGCATTTGAATCGCATCAGATCGGACTGC
>JAFOLE010000133.1 GCA_017419465.1 Solobacterium sp.
AATGCGGTTGTCCTGAATGCAGGTGCTGGTATCTTCATCGGCGGGATAGCGGATTCCTTTGAAGAGGGTGTCCGTATGGCAGAAGAACTGATCGATAACGGCGCGGCATATCGGAAGATGGAACAGTATATTGCGGAGACATCAGCCCTATGACATACGTGAAACTATGCGGTCTGCGGAGCTGGAGGGATGCGCTGGCATTCAATGAATCCGGCGCGGATCTTGCGGGCATGATTCTTTCACCGGGTTTCCGACGGTCGATCACCAGCGGAAGCGCAAGAGGAATCCGCCAGGCATTGCGGGACGAAATCCCGTTATGCGGTGTCTTTGTGAACGCGGAGATCGGCCGGATTGTTTCCTATACCGAACAGGGACTCATTGATGTGATTCAGCTCCATGGTCAGGAAAGCAATGACTATATCGATACGCTGCGCGTCCATTGCCCGCTTCAGAAGATCATCAAGGCGTTTGTAGTAAAGAGCCCTGCTGATATTGAACAGGCAAACCACTCCCATGCGGACCTTGTTCTGCTGGATGGCGGAACAGGACAGGGAGACGGATTTGACTACAGCCTGCTGGAAGGCATGCGGCGGCCATATGTGCTTGCGGGCGGACTGAACAGTAAAAATGTCGCAGCGGTAATCCGCCGTTATCATCCCTATGGGGTTGATACCAGTTCGGGCATTGAGACGGACGGAAAAAAAGACCCGAAGAAAATGACCGCATTTGTGGATGCAGTGCGGAGAGAGGACGATCGGCAATGACAGAACACGGAAGATTCGGCATTCATGGCGGACAGTACATTCCGGAAACGCTGATGAATGCGGTGATTGAACTTGAAGATGCATATAACCGGTATAAGGATGATCCGGAGTTTAACCGGGAACTCACGGATCTCTTCAATCAGTATGCCGGCCGTCCCAGCCGTCTGTATTACGCAAAGCGGATGAGTGAAGATCTTGGCGGCGCAAGGATTTATCTGAAGCGGGAAGATCTGAATCATACCGGAGCCCACAAGATCAATAACGTACTCGGGCAGGCGCTGCTTGCAAAGAAAATGGGAAAGACGCGGCTGATTGCGGAGACCGGTGCCGGTCAGCACGGGGTCGCAACCGCAACAGCGGCGGCGCTGTTCGGCATGGAGTGTGTTGTCTTCATGGGTGAGGAAGATACCAGACGGCAGGCACTGAATGTCTATAAGATGAAACTGCTTGGAGCGGAAGTGATTCCCGTTACGACTGGTACCGCAACGCTCAAGGATGCGGTATCACAGGCCATGCGGGAATGGACATCCCGCATCAGCGATACGCATTACTGCCTTGGTTCCGTAATGGGACCGCACCCGTTTCCGACCATTGTCCGGGACTTCCAGGCAGTAATCTCAAAGGAAATCAGAGAACAGATTCTTGAGGCGGAAGGGAAACTTCCCGCCGCGGTGATCGCCTGTGTCGGAGGCGGCTCCAATGCGATCGGTTCGTTCTATCACTTTATTGATGATTCCGAAGTGAAACTGATCGGATGTGAAGCGGCAGGCCGCGGGATCGATACGTTTGAGACTGCCGCGACGATCAATACCGGACGGCTTGGAATCTTCCATGGCATGAAGTCCTATTTCTGCCAGGATGCCTACGGACAGATTGCGCCGGTGTATTCCATCTCGGCCGGTCTGGATTATCCCGGCATCGGTCCGGAACATGCCTATCTTCATGATATCGGCAGGGCAGATTATGTTCCGGTAACCGATGAAGAAGCGGTGGAGGCGTTTGAGTATGTCTCCCGCACGGAAGGAATCATTCCGGCAATCGAGTCAGCTCATGCACTTGCATATGCCATGAAGTATGCGCCGACGCTGTCCGGGGATCAGAGTATTGTCGTGACCGTAAGCGGCCGGGGTGACAAAGACTGCGTAAGTGTTGCCCGTTACCGCGGAGAGGAGATCAGCGAATGAGCCGGATCAAAGAAGCATTTGCCGGAAAGAAGGCATTTATCCCATTCATCACATGCGGTGACCCGAATCTCAAGGTGACAGAACAGATCGTTTTGAATGCGGTGAAGGCAGGCGCAGATCTTATCGAACTGGGCATTCCGTTTTCCGATCCGACGGCAGAGGGGCCGGTCATCATGGAGGCGGATGAGCGCGCGCTGAACGGCGGGGTAACGACGAATCAGATCTTTGAACTGGTACGGTCGCTGCGTAAAGCCGTTGCCATTCCGCTTGTCTTTATGACATATGCCAATGTGGTGTATTCCTATGGCAGTGAGAAGTTTATGAAACAGGCATCGGAAGCCGGCATTGACGGACTGATCCTGCCGGATGTGCCGTTTGAGGAAAAGGAAGAATTCCGCTCGGTCTGCCACAGATACGGCATCGATCTGATTTCCATGATCGCGCCGACATCGGAAGGACGGATTGCCAGAATCGCCAGGGAGGCGGAAGGCTTTCTGTATATTGTTTCTTCGCTGGGAGTCACCGGCGTTCGCTCTGCGATCACATCGGATATCGGCGGCATGGTAAAGATCGTGCGTGAGAATACGGATGTACCGTGTGCGGTCGGATTTGGAATCTCCACACCCGAACAGGCCGCAGCAATGGCCTCGCTGAGTGACGGGGCAATCGTCGGATCTGCCATTGTAAAACTGATCGGGCAGTATGGTGAAGCAGCGGCAGAACCTGCCGCGGTATTTATCCGCACGATGGCGGATGCCGTGCACAGCCTTTGAGAAAACTTATATGAACCGGTAGTTTACCGCAAACGGCCGGTTTTTTAATGAACGGCGGCCCTGTTATGGACAACTGGAGTATACTGAAGACAGAGGAAAGCGTCTTATGATTACGGAGAGTAATACCTGGCGGGACTACATCACAATTCCGGTACTGATCGCTCTTGCGGGAAGCATACTGTTTTTCGCGGCGACGTTTTTTGAAATCGGCCGGCTGTCGGTATTCGGATATGTACTGCCGTTCCGGCTTGAGGAGCTTGGTCTTTCAAGAGAAGTGGCGCTGTCACGAATTCTGAGCGCAATCGGGGCAGGATTGCTGTTGATTCCGAAGATCGGCAGAGTGTCCTATGCGGCCTGCGGACTCGGGCAGTTTATTCTGTTTGGTCCGAAGGTGATCCGTGTGCTGCGGCATATCTCCTCTGCGCTGAACATTGCACAGGCAGTCGGGATTTCCAATCTGATCAACCTGGAAGACTACATTTCCCATTCCGCAGGATATTATCTGATGCTGGCAGGTGCAGTTATCGTGTTTGGCTGCTCCGTATATTTCTTCATCTCCATGTTCCAGAAACGGGACGAGGCAGAGCCGCATGACTGAGCTTCGCTTCGGCAGTGCCGCAAAACTTTACAGCAGCACGATCCATGAACCGTTGCCGAATCATCTGGATCTTCTGGACCGATGGTTTCCGGCTTTGATCGTCCGTGAAACAAAACAGGACGGAACCTTCCGTAAGGAAGCGGAATACAACGACCGTGAATTCTGCATTGAAGCTGTGAAGTACAACGGCTCTTTTTATTCCGGAGGAAGCCGGCGGGTCGCGCAGATCACCGGCCGCCTGGTCGGCACCGCAAAAGGAAATCAGGAGAAGGAGCGCAAAACCGCATCCATTCTTCAGAAGCATCTTGCGGAAGTGATGGTAACCGATTTTTCCGTGCTCACAGAACTTCAGAAATCGGTTCTGGAACGGATCGAACCGTTCAATGAAGCACAGCGGGAATCGTTTTACGTTTCCATGCTGGAATATATCGAGGCAATGCTCGTCGAGTGGGAGAACAAACCGGAATATGAGCGGCTGGAAGAACTCTTTCCGCTGGATACCGAAGTGTTTGAAGGCATTCTGTACAACGCCGTCTATCAGATGGTGATCCAGACCGATCAGTCGATTGCAAATGGCTATCTCTGGCTTCTGCTGGGCGGACTGCTCAGAAATGAAGCGGGCAGGGTATTGCGCCTGTATGACAGTTCCTTCATTCCGATCCGGAGGCAGAGTTCCGAAGACGGTACGCTTAGGGACAGACTCCGGTATCTGATCGCCCCGGAACAGTACGAATCGTTTTATGAAGGTGATGATCTGGATATGCGATACCCGGGAATCGAGTGGTACTGCGACCGTTGTGAAGCGCATCTCAACGAACAGGAAGGTTTTACAGACCGGGATCCCATCTGGGTGTGCACAGCCTGCGGATATGAAAACCGGATCGATGCGGATGTAATCTACAACAGCCGGGAGGATTATCACCACCAGGTCCGTCCGATGACGGAAGAAGAAGTACGCCATGCGGTTGCGGAGCGTGCAGAAATAAAGAAGCGTAAATAACCGGACTTCCTGTTTCAGACAGGAACCGGACATTGTCAATTCAACAGGGGGAACATTATGAATGTTCCTGAGGAACGAACAGCATGAGTTTACCAGCAGCTGAAATAACAGACAGCGCCGCAGTTTCTGCGGCTGCGTTTCTCTGCGGCACGGTCAGTGCCAGTTTTTTTACCTGTATTGGAAGCCGTATCGCGGCAGGGAAAGACTGGATCAGAGGGCGGAGTACCTGTGATGCATGCGGACATGTTCTTTCCGTCCGCGATCTGATTCCGGTATTCTCCTATATCCTCAACCGGGGAAGATGCCGCTGGTGCGGCACCAGGATTCCTGTGATATGCATCATTTCGGAATTAAGTCTTGGGTTTTACTATGTGCTTGCGGTACAGCGGTTCGGATTCAGCGTGGAGACATTTCGCTGCATGACATTATCCGGCATTCTGCTCGGGCTTTCCGTGGTGGATCTTGCATGTTATGTCATACCGGACGGCTTCATTTTGGCAGGCATCCTTCTCTGGCTTCTGACGATTCCGTTCAGTCCGTATCCCTGGATGGAAGAGACCGTGCAGGGGCTTTGCGGCGGTTTACTGATTGCCGGAGTGATGCTGGGGGTTTCACTGCTGTTTGAGAAGTTCACCGGGAAGGAGAGTCTTGGCGGCGGAGATATCAAACTCTTCTTTATGACAGGATTGTTTCTGAAACCGGTACGGGCAGTCGTGGCTCTGGTGCTGTCGTGTCTTGTCGGGCTTTGTTCGGCGGTGATCCTGAAAAAATCAAAGATCCCGTTTGGCCCGTCCATCAGTATTGCGGCATGTATTTCCATGCTTTACGGATCGATTCTTGCGCAATGGTATCTGAATCTCTTTTTCTGAACACACGCGGTTTGGCAGGGTGGCGTCAAAAACACGTGGTTTTGATATACAATAATGTCTATGAAAGAAAAACCTTGTCTTTATATCGTCATTCCCTGTTACAACGAACAGGAAGTGCTGCCGATCACGGCACCGCAGTTTCTCGGGGAACTGACGCATCTGATTGAAAGCGGAAAAGTTTCCGACGACAGCCGGATTCTCTTTGTGAATGACGGCAGTAAGGATCGTACCTGGGAACTGATCTGCGAATATGCAGAACAGGATCCGCATTACACCGGAATCAGTCAGTCACGCAACCGCGGGCATCAGAGCACTGTGCTTGCCGGACTTATGGACGCAAAGGACCGCTGTGATATCACGATATCGATCGACTGCGATGGGCAGGACGATATCAGCGCGATGGATCAGATGGTCGATGCGTACCTGGATGGATGCGAAATTGTCTACGGCGTCCGCTCCAGCCGGGAAACGGATACCTGGTTCAAACGGACGACTGCACAGGGATTCTATAAGCTGCTGTCGTCGATGGGCGTGGAGACGGTATACAACCATGCGGATTACCGCCTTGTTTCTTCCCGTGTCCTGAAACATTTTGCGGATTATGAGGAAGTGAATATCTTCCTGCGCGGCATGTTTCCGCTGGTCGGATTCAAGAGCACCAGTGTCTACTATGAACGTCATGAGCGGCTGGCAGGGGAAAGCCATTATCCGTTAAAGAAGATGATCGGCCTGGCGATCGACGGCATTACGAGTTTGTCTGTAGAACCGATACATCTTATTGCGAAGATCGGAATCGTCATCTCCCTGATCGGGGTGATCGGAATCATCTGGGTCTTCATCCGGGCATTCAGCGGACATACCGTGATCGGGTGGGCATCCATGATGTGCGTGATCTTCTTCCTCGGCGGAATGATCATGCTGAGTCTTGGCGTCATCGGAGAATATGTCGGAAAGACGTACCTCGAAACCAAGCACCGCCCGCGCTATATCATCAGCGAACGGACGGACGAAAAGAAACCGGACAAAGAATAAAACAGAGTTCGACAGGAACTCTGTTTTTCATGTGTGCCGGGCATGGCACATATCTCGGAGGATGAAACGTACCTCCAGCCAAGGGCGGTAACCCCTAAGGCTTAGCCAAGTTCAAGGGTGTCCATC
>JAFOLE010000134.1 GCA_017419465.1 Solobacterium sp.
CTGGAAGAAAAGCCTGCCAATCCCAAATCCAACTATGCGGTTGTCGGACTTTACTTCTATGACAACCGGGTCGTGGAATATGCCAAACAGCTGAAACCCTCCGCGCGCGGTGAATATGAGATCACCGATCTGAACAAGGTGTATCTGGAAAACGGTGATCTGGATATTACGGTGTTCGGAAGAGGCTTTGCATGGCTTGATACAGGAACGGTGGAATCGCTGTCCCGGGCTGGCGAATACGTAAAGATGGTGGAAGAAGTACAGGGCATCAAGATTTCCGTACCGGAAGAAATTGCTTATTACAACAACTGGATCGATGATGCCGCACTGATGCAGGCGGCGGAAAATTACGGCAAGAGTCCGTATGGCGATCATCTGCGCAGGATACCGAAGGGAAGCTTTCAGACCGCGCTCAACCGGCGAGGTTCAAAATAATCCATGCGTGTAATTATACTTGGCTGCGGATACCTCGGGTATAACCTCTACGGACTGCTCAAAGATCACTTTGAGACGGAACTGTGGGGAATCGAGAGTCCATATTCTGCACTGGTTCCGGAAATGACAATGGTCAATGCGTTTGACCCTGGTGCCATGGCAGAACAGGATCTTAAAGATGCAGTGATCATTGATGCGATCGGATTGATCGCAAACAATGCCAGTGCGGAAAACGAGGAAGACGCATTAAACCGGCTTTATATACCGTACAGCCGTCTGATCAACTCTCTGAAATTAGGCGGGGTGCGGCTCTTTGTATTTTTCTCGAGCGGGGGAACGATTTACGGCAATACGGATAAACCGATTTCGGAAGATCATCCGATTGCGCCGATGAGTCTTTATGCAAAATCGAAAGCCGGCATCGAAGAACTGATTCGGAATGCCGATATTCCATATCTGATCCTGCGGCTGTCCAATCCGTTTGGTGGTTATCAGATTGCGGAAAAGAAACAGGGCGTCATTCCGATCCTGATCCGCAAGGCATTGCTTGGGGAAACATTTGAGATGTATGTCAATGGGGATTCGGTCCGTGACTACTTCTATATCAGTGATCTCGGACAGGCAATTGCCGGCCTGCTGGAATGCGGTGCAGTAAACGAAACGATCAATGTCGGAAGCGGGCAGGGCACCAGCCTGTATGAAATTATCCAGCTCGTTGAGCAGACCACAGAGAAATCTGTTGAGATTACGGAAAAGACATCGGATGTACCGGTGGTACAGTCCATTGTTCTGAATATCGATAAACTGAAGAACCTTACCGGGTATGAACCGGAGGTGTCACTTCAGGAAGGAATTGCGCTTGAGACAGCACGTATCAAAAAGGAGATAAACGTATGAAGATTCTTGTGACCGGCGGTGCCGGCTTTATCGGAGGCAACTTTGCCCATCTGATGGTAAACAAATACCCGGAAGATCAGATTGTCGTACTCGACGCTCTGACCTATGCAGGAAACCTTGAAACCCTGGCACCGGTTATGGACAAGCCGAATTTCAAGTTCGTCAAAGGCGATATCACAGACCGTGATTTTATCGACCAGCTGTTTGCGGACGAGAAGTTTGACATTGTCGTAAACTTTGCGGCGGAAAGCCATGTCGACCGTTCCATCGAAGATCCGGGCATCTTCCTGCGTACGAACATTCTCGGTGTACAGACCCTGATGGATGCATGCCGGAAATACGGAATCAAGCGTTACCACCAGGTCAGCACGGATGAAGTATACGGAGATCTTCCGCTGGATCGTCCGGACCTCTTATTCCATGAAGATACACCGATCCATACCAGCTCCCCGTACAGTGCTTCCAAGGCATCCGCGGATCTTCTGGTACTGGCATATCACAGAACCTTTGGCTTACCGGTAACGATCAGCCGCTGCTCGAACAACTATGGTCCGTATCACTTCCCTGAGAAGCTGATTCCGCTTGTCATTTCCAGAGCACTGGCAGATGAGTCCATTCCGGTATACGGAGAGGGCGCCAATGTGCGTGACTGGCTGTATGTCAACGATCACTGCACCGCAATCGATCTCATTATCCGCAGGGGCCGTGACGGAGAAGTGTACAACATCGGCGGACATAATGAAGTGTCCAACCTGAAAGTTGTTAAAACCATCCTGAAGGCATTGGGCAAACCGGAGAGTCTGATTCATTTCGTCAAGGACCGTCCGGGTCATGACCTGCGCTATGCGATGGATCCGACCAAGATCGAGACCGAACTTGGATGGGAACCGGAATATAACTTTGAGACCGGTATTCAGAAAACGATCGACTGGTATCTGAACAACCGTGAATGGTGGGAACACATCATCAACGGGGAATACCAGAACTACTACGCAAAGATGTATAAGGACAGACCATGAAAGCAGATGTATTGATAATTGGCGCCGGCTTTGCCGGTGCGGTAAGCGCACGGGCGCTTGCGGATGCCGGAAAGAAGGTTGTGATTCTGGAGAAGCGGAATCACATCGGCGGAAATGCATATGATTACCTGGACGAAAATGATGTGATGCGCCATGAGTACGGTCCGCATATTTTCCATACCAGTTCCGAGAAGGCAGTAGAGTTTC
>JAFOLE010000135.1 GCA_017419465.1 Solobacterium sp.
ACTGCCGAATGGATCATTCAGCAGCCTTGTCTTCGGTTTTCGGTTCGTCGGACGGTTCCGGTTCGGGTTCCGTTTTGTTCTCCTCCGAGGATTCTTCGGAATTCCTCGCTTCTTCGATCAGCAGCGAATCCACCGGATCCTCTCCGTCTTCCATGTGCGGCCAGCCGGTCAGCCGGTTGACCATCGAAAGAATCGGATGGAAGTGCGGGTTGATCATGCCGGTATACTCAATGAAGAGGTCTGCCCCAAGCAGGAGCACGAGAATGACCGCAAGACCCGCCTTCGGGTTGAAGTAGGTAATTACCGCCGCAAGGGCAAACAGCAGCGTAACCACATACAGCACCAGCACCGTGTTGCGGTGGCCAAGCTTCAATTTGAACATCAGTACGTGATGCAGGTGTCCCTTGTCCGCCTGCATGATTTTCTGTCCCTTCAGTTTTCTGCGGATAATCGCGATCAGGGTGTCTGAGATCGGAATGAAGAGAACCACCATCGGAAGACCGAGCGTGATCAGCGCGGTGGTCTTGAATCCAAGCAGCGACAGTGCCGCGATCATGAATCCCATGAACTGCGCACCGCAGTCACCGACAAATACGGATGCCGGATGGAAGTTATACGGCAGAAAGCCGAGGATCGCACCGGACAGTGTCAGCGCCATGATGACGACATCCCGCCGTCCCATGAAGAATCCCAGCATGCCGATCGTCATGGTTACGATCGTGCAGATACCGGATGACAGGCCGTCGAGACCGTCAATCAGGTTGATCGCATTGGTTACGCCGATCAGCCAGAGAAAGGAAATCGTCTTGACGATGATCGGGTTGGAAATCTCAAACGACAGGACATGCAGGTTCGTCAGTGACAGATTTCCGATCGTCAGCGCAGCGAGTGCGCCGGAGAACTGAAACAGCAGCTTGTACTTCGGTGACAGGTCATAGATGTCATCCAGGAGACCGCCGATAAAGATCAGGCAGCCGCCGATCAGAATGCCGTTGAGTTTGACATCCGTGCGCCAAAGAATCGCCACGGAAAGCAGAAAGGCAACATAGATCGCCACACCGCCGATCCGGACAATCCGGCCATGGTGGACGGTACGCTTGTTCTCCACCGCATAGATGCCGAGCGCAAGACCGATTCGCTTTGCGATCGGCACAAGCGCCAGTGAAATCACAAAAGGAAGCGCGAAGTACGGAAATGCTCCGATGATGAGATTCATAAAAAAACGCCTCCTTTCTGTGTCGTCATTATACCATCAGTGGCAGCGGAATCCGCTGCCACCAATGTTCTTTCATCTGTAAATCAATGCGAGCACGAACGAACCCGAAAGGTACGCCAGGCTCAGAACAAGGATCCAGTACAGGATCCGTGCCTGCAGGACATGCCCCTGCTTGATGCATCGGCTGAAGTTCAGTGCGCCGAGTGCATAGAAGCTGAGCATGAACGCCGCGATGTAAATCGCCGCCCGCACTGCGTAAACCGCAGATTCCATTGTGCGGATTACTTTGTGCCGAAGATACGGTCGCCCGCGTCGCCGAGACCCGGAACAATGTAGCCGATCTCGTTGAGATGGTCATCCATTGCGGCGAGGTAAATATCGACATCCGGATGTGCAGTCTGCACTGCCTTGACACCTTCCGGAACGCCGACCAGGCAGACCAGCTTGATCTGCTTTGCGCCGCGCTTCTTGATCATATCAATCGCCGCAACCGCGCTTCCGCCGGTCGCAAGCATCGGGTCAACGATCATGACGATGGAATCCGCCAGTTCCTTCGGGAACTTTGCGAAATACTCATGCGGTTCCAGTGTCTCTTCATCACGGTACAGGCCGATGAAGCCAACCTTTGCGGTCGGGACAAGACGGCGGATACCGTCAAGCAGACCGATACCGGCACGCAGAATCGGGACAATGACCACTTCCTTGCTTAAGGTGTAGCCGGTGCACGGGCCCATCGGTGTTTCGATGTCGACCGGCTTTACCGGCAGATCACGGCATACTTCATATGCCATAAGTTCCGCGATCTCATCGAGATTCTCGCGGAAATCCTTGGTGGTGCAGTTCTTATCGCGCATCAGGGTCAGCTTGTGCGTGATCATGGGATGATTCAATACTTCCAGCATAAAAACCCTCCTGTTAAAAAAATGCTCTCCGTAAATTCTAGAAGAAACCCTCTCTGAATTCAATACGGCAAAGAATGCTATACTCTTATTTATATGAAGGTGATGATTTTTCCTTCCGTATGTGTTCCCGACTGCGGCTCAGCGGTTCTGATCGCGCGTCAGCTTGCGGCAATGTTCCGCCTGCAGGGAATCGATACCGGAATCTGTGCAGACCGTAAATCCCGATTCAGCGATATCGCTTTTTTTGAATCGCCTTCCACTGCCTCGCTGCGGCGCGGCAGTACCGGCACAACCGCAGAAGAGTATCTGCGGGGCCGCAATGCGCTGTCTGCCTCCTATCTGAAGAAGGATTACCATGCGGTTTCCCGGGCAATTCATGAATACAATCCGGATTTCCTGATCGAAATCGAGCGGCCTGCGGCGATTGCGGCAGCCGCGGAATACGGGCTTCCGGTCTTTTCCGTCGTAAGCGGAGGAACATTCCGGTTCCGCAGCTTCAAGGCGGACACTCTGAACGGGCTGAATTCGTTTCTCAATGAACTCGGCCTGGAACAGGTTCTGCATCTGCGGGAGCTGTACCGCTATACCCAGTGCTTCGCCTTCGGCGCAGATGAATTTCTCCCGCCGTTTCCCGGTTACCGGGTCGCTTCCTTCGGGGTATCGGCCATTGCGCCGGTCAGCGGACCGCAGGACCGTGCACTGAGCATTGCATTTACGGAGACCGGCATCTCTGCCAGACGCATGCGGCAGATCATCTCCGACGCATTCCTCGGGGCGCCCTATGATGTTTACATCTACGACAGTTCCCAGCATCCCGGAAAAAACGGAAATCTGCATTTTCAAAACCTGCAGAGAACCATTACAATAAACGGAAGCAGAGTTTGCATCCATGACGGCAGCGATGCCCTGACGCAGTACTGCAATGCGCTCGGTATCCCGCAGATCATCCTGTATGACGACTCCTACCAGCGTTCATGGAATGCGGTGTGTCTCGAGCGCAGCGGCGTCGGCATCGCCGTCCATGAGTCGGAGCTGTCCATGGAACGCATGTACGAGGCATACCGTCAGATACTTGCGGACAGCCGCTACTTTGACGAAGCCCGGCGGATTCAGGAAAATGTTCTTGAACGCGGTGATGCGGTCAACATGCTTGCGTATCTCTGATTCAATACAAAGGGGGATTGAATGATGAAACGTGATACTTTTGGATCAAGACTCGGTTTTATTCTTGTCAGTGCCGGCTGTGCCATCGGAATCGGAAACGTATGGAAATTCCCATACCTCACCGGACAGAACGGCGGCGGCATCTTCGTCCTGGTCTACCTGTTCTTCCTGATTATCATGGGCCTTCCGGTCATGACAATGGAACTTGCGGTCGGCCGTGCATCCCGCAAGAGCGCGGTGGAAGCCTACCGTGCACTGGAGCCGAAAGGTTCGTTCTGGCACCTGCATGGTTGGGTATGCGTTGCCGGATGTGCGCTGCTTATGATGTACTACACAACCGTCAGCGGCTGGATGCTGCTGTACTTCATAAAAT
Source organism: Solobacterium sp. (assembly GCA_017419465.1). Taxonomy (GTDB): domain Bacteria; phylum Bacillota_I; class Bacilli_A; order Erysipelotrichales; family Erysipelotrichaceae; genus Bulleidia. The sequence continues at coordinate 3,656 of JAFOLE010000135.1, forward strand.
TCCTGACCGGCTCAATGAGCGGATTCTCCGTGGATGAAATCGGAACGGTGTTCGGAAACATGCTGGGAGATCCGGTTCAGATGGGAATCGCGATGGCAGTAACCGTCGCAGCCGGCTTTGCGGTATGTTCCTTCGGCATCCGGAACGGTCTTGAGCGGATCACCAAGATCATGATGGTCTGCCTGCTTGTGCTGATCGTCGGGCTTGCCGGCTACTCCATGACACTGCCCGGTGCCGGTGAAGGTCTCGCCTTCTACCTCAAGCCGGATCTGTCCGAAGTGCAGCGGATCGGACTTGGAAACGTCATCGTTGCGGCGATGAATCAGTCATTCTTCACACTGAGTCTCGGCATTGCGGCGATGGAAGTATTCGGAAGCTACATGTCTGATGAGTTCACGCTCTACAATGAATCCATCCGGATTCTTATCCTCGATACATTTGTCGCAATCTTCTCCGGTCTGATTATTTTTCCGGCCTGCTTCAGTTATCATGTGCAGCCGGATTCCGGACCTGCGCTGATCTTCCTGACCCTTCCGAAAATATTTGCGGAAATGCCGGGCGGCATGATCTTCGGAACCCTGTTCTTCCTGTTCATGACATTCGCGAGTTTCTCCACGGTCATCACCGTATTTGAAAACCTGATCTCCGCATCCATGGACAACTTCGGTCATTCCCGGAAAAAGGCAGTGCTGCTCAACTTCCTGTTCATTCTCATCGCCAGCATCCCGTGTGTGCTCGGCTATAACGTCTGGTCCAACGTGCATCTGATCGGTGCCCGGGATGTGCTCGACAGCGAAGACTTCATCGTTTCAAATCTGTTACTGCCGATCGGCTCGCTGGTCTACCTGCTGTTCTGCACTTCAAAGCTTGGCTGGGGATTTGATGCCTACCGTGCAGAGTGCAACAAGGGAAAAGGCGTCAGGCTTTCCAGAGGTCTTGGAGTTTATCTGAAATACATCCTTCCGGTTCTGATTGCGGTCATTCTGATCAGCGGTCTGATCTGAGAACGAATAATAAAAAAGCAGAATTCTGTGATTACACGAAGTAATCCGGAGTTCTGCTTTTCTTATGGTCTCTTATGCGAACGGGAAGTTTGCGGTAAGCGCAATGACGTCCTGCTGGATCTGCTGTTTCAGCACCAGGTCTTCCTTGTTCTTGAGGACCTGTGCAATCCATGTGCCGACCTTGCGGAACTCTTCTTCCTTAAAGCCGCGGGTTGTCATAGCGGCAGTTCCGAGACGGATGCCGCTGGTTGTGTTCGGCTTTTCCTCATCGAACGGAATTGCATTCTTGTTTGCGGTGATGTTCACTTCATCGAGCGCAACTTCCGCTTCGCGGCCGGTAATGCCGATGGAGCCTTTGACATCGACGAGAATCAGATGGTTGTCGGTGCCGCCGGCCACAAGCCGGAAACCTTCCTTCTGAAGGGTTTCTGCCAGAACATTGCAGTTCTTTACGATCTGCGCCGCATAGTCCTTAAATTCCGGCTGCATTGCCTCATACAGGCACTGTGCCTTGGCAGCCACGATATGGCAGAGCGGACCGCCCTGCATGCCCGGGAACATTGCCTTGTCCACAGCCTTTGCGTATTCCTCCTTGCA
>JAFOLE010000136.1 GCA_017419465.1 Solobacterium sp.
GATGCACGTTCAATAATGTCGATATGTCCGTTGGTAATCGGGTCAAATGTTCCGGGATAGCAAGCCTTCATGATTTTGTCTCCTGTATTTGCTGTTTTCTCTGCAGTTTTCTTGTATGTGGATATGTGAATATGTTAACATATTGTACGGTTATATAGATATATTAATGGGAGGAAATATATATTTATGAGCAAATCATTCGATGATCTTCTCGCCAAGGTCAGACAGTGCAGCAAGAAAACATTATCCGTCGCATGTGCGCAGGATGAGGCTGTCCTTGAGGCAGTCAGTGAAGCACACCAGCTCGGTATCGTGGATGCGATCCTGGTCGGTGATGAGGCAAAAATCCGTGAACTGTGCGGAACACTCGGCATCAATGCCGATGACTACAGAATTATCAATGAACCTGATAATGTCGCCGCAAGCCTCACCGCAGTCAAGTTTGTTCATGACGGTGAAGCGGACATGTACATGAAGGGACTTCTGAACACAAAGGACTTCCTGAAGAGTGTTCTGAACAAGGAAGTCGGTCTGCGCACCGGAAAGGCCCTCTCACATGTATGCGTATTTGAAATCCCGGGTATCGATCATCTGCTGTTTCTGAGTGATGTCGCGTTCATGCCCTACCCCACGCTTGAAGACAAGAAAGCCATTATCAATTATACGGTTGATGTCGCCCATGCCTGCGGCGTCGAAAAGCCGCATGTAGCGCCGCTTGCGGCAGTTGAAGTTGTCAATCCGAAGATGCAGGTCACGGTTGATGCGGAAGAACTCCGCAAGGCATATGAGGCCGGCGAATTCGGCGATGACTGTGTCGTTGACGGACCGCTGTCTCTGGATATCGCGCTGTATGATGAAGCGGCGGCGGAGAAAGGCGCGCAGGACCGTCCGTGCGCAGGCAAAGCCGACATTCTGGTATTCCCGGACATTCATGCAGGAAATCTTGTTTACAAGGCAATCGTTCACATGGTTCCCGGAATCAAGAACGGCAACTGCCTCACCGGCACAAAGGCACCGGTTATCCTCACCAGCCGCAGCGATACCAAGGAAGTCAAGGTCAATTCCATTGCCCTCGCAGCGGTTATTTCCGAAAGCATGAAAACCGTTAACGGTTAAGGAGATATACGTATGACATTCAATATTCTGGCAATCAATCCCGGTTCCACCTCCACAAAGATCGCGTTATTCGAAAATGATCAGAAGGTTTCGGAAACAGTCCTCGAACATCCTTCCAGTGAAATGGCAAAGTTTCCCAAGACCATCGATCAGCTGGACTTCCGCTACAACGTAATCATGAACTATCTGAAGGAACAGAATTACGATGTAAACAAGCTTGACGCATGTGTCGGCCGCGGCGGATACCTCCATCCGATCGAGGCAGGAACCTATCTCGTCAATGATGCGATCGTTCACGATCTGACCATTGCCCTGCATGGCGACCATGCGGCAAATCTCGGCGGTCTGCTCGCAAAGAAAATCGCAGATCCCCTCGGAAAGCCGTCCTATATCGTTGACCCGACAGCGGTTGATGAAATCACACCGGTAGCCCGGATCTCCGGTATGTCTGATATTTCCAGACGTTCCCTCATCCATGCACTGAACATCCGTGCCGTTACCCGCGAATATGCAAAGTCGGTCGGAAAGAAGTTCGATGAGGTCACCTGTGTCGTCGCGCATATGGGCGGCGGATGCACAACCGTTATCATCAAGGAAGGCAAATGCATTGATATGTACAACGGCCTGGACGGTGACGGTGCATTCTCCCCTACCCGTTCCGGTGCAGTTCCGGTCGGTGATCTGATCCGCCTCTGCTATTCCGGAAAATATCCGACAGTCGATGCCATGATGAAGCGCGCGGTCGGTGATGCCGGTCTTGTGGCATATCTTGGCACAGCGGATATGCGTGAAGTCAACAAGATGGTCGAGAACGGCGACGAAAAGGCAAAGATCGTCCGTGAAGCATTCATCTATCAGCACGCAAAGGATATTGCGGCGCTGGCATCTGTCAACTTCGGTAAAGTTGACGCAATTCTTCTGACCGGCGGCATCGCCTACGACAAGGGCGTTGTCAAAGGCATCGAAGACCGCGTCGGCTGGATCGCTCCGGTCGTCGCTATTCCGGGTGAACGTGAGATGCAAGCTCTTGCGCTCGGTGCACTCCGCGTACTCGACGGCGAAGAAGAAGCCAAATTCTACGAAAACGAAGAATAATACCAGGAGAAGAAAAGAATGAGAAAAGTTGTTATCGCAAGCGCATGCCGTACTGCCATCGGCAAATTCGGCGGCACCCTTAAGGATGTCCCGGCTACGGAACTCGGCACCATCGTCATCAAGGAAGCAATGAACCGTGCCGGAATCAAACCGGAAATGGTTGAAGAAGTATACATGGGCAATGTCATTCAGGCCGGCAACGGTCAGAACCCTGCCCGTCAGTCCGCAGTAAATGCCGGCATTCCGGTTGAAGTACCTGCGACAACGATCAATGTCCTCTGCGGAAGCGGTCTGCACTGTGTCAACCTCGCCGCAAAGCTGATTGCGCTCGGTGACCGTGATATCGTCGTCGCCGGCGGTATGGAAAACATGGACCAGGCTCCCTACCTTCTTACCAAAGCACGTTTCGGCTACCGTATGAATGCAGGAACCATGGAAGACGCACTGATTCGCGACGGTCTCAATGACGCATTCCATAACTACCACATGGGCATCACCGCTGAGAATATCGCAGAACAGTGGCACCTCACCCGTGAGGAGCTGGATGCCTTCTCCGTGGAATCCCAGGCCAAGGCAGAAAAAGCCATCAATGAAGGCCGTTTCAAGGATGAAATCGTTCCGGTCACCATCAAGACACGCAAAGGCGACATCGTCTTTGACACCGATGAAGGAAACCGTCCGGGCACAACAATGGAAACCCTCGCTAAGCTGAAGCCGGCATTCAAGAAAGACGGCGTCGTTACTGCAGGAAATGCCTCCGGCATCAATGACGGTGCGGCAGCGCTCGTCATCATGAGTGAAGAAAAGGCAAACGAACTCGGCATCAAGCCGCTTGCCTACTGGGTATACGGTGATCTTGCGGGTGTCGATCCGGCGATCATGGGCATCGGTCCGGTTGCGGCCACAAAGAAGGTCCTTGCAAAGACCGGCTGGTCAATCGATGACTTCGATCTGATCGAGGCAAACGAAGCATTTGCGGCACAGTCTGTCGCAGTTGAGAAGGAACTCAAATGGGATCATTCCAAACTCA
>JAFOLE010000137.1 GCA_017419465.1 Solobacterium sp.
AATTCCGGTGGCGACAGTACAGTCTGGATGGAAGAGTTATTTTCTTTTATCAATTTCCTTGAGGTTTTTCGCAGAGCCTCATTTTTTATGGGCAAAGGAGAAACCAAATGAAAAACACTGCAACATCAATCATCGCAAAAGTCGCCGTGCTCGGCGCAGTCGCCTTCGTGATCATGCTGGCGGAAATTCCGCTGCCGTTCTTCCCGCCGTTCTACAAGCTGGACTTCAGTGAAGTTGTTGTCCTGATGGGCGGGTTTGCGCTCGGTCCGCTTCCTGCAGTCGCAATTGAAGCGCTGAAGATTATTCTGAATCTGATGTTTACCGGAACCATGACCGCATATGTCGGTGAAATTGCCAACTTCCTGATCGGCCTGTCATTTGTGCTTCCGGCTGTCATCATCTATCACAAACACAAGACACGTCAGAATGCGATTCGCGGTCTGCTTATCGGAAGTGTATGTCTGATCGTTGTCGGAGCACTGCTCAACGGTCTCGTACTTCTTCCGGCATATTCTTACTTCTATCACATGCCGATGGATGCTCTGATCGGAATGGGATCTGCGCTGATTCCTGCAATCAGGGACCGCCTTACGTTTGTGCTGTTCGCTACGGCTCCGTTCAACCTTATCAAGGCCGTTGTTACAAGTCTTCTGACGATCGCACTGTACAAACGGATTTCTCCGATCCTGCATCGATGATTGCATAGAGACACGTAATAATCATGCTATAATGAAGGTTGTTTGGAGAAATGTAGAAAAATGCCTGTATATTCCCGTAAAGCAAAATATGAAGAACTCCGTAAGAGTCTTCAGAATGAATCGGAAACCGGTCCTCAGCAGACACCGGAACTTTCACCGTATATTGAACGGCTTAATAAAATAGCGCCGGGTAATTTTGAAGCACCGGAAGTTAATGCACCTGAAACGCTTCCTCCGGTTCAGCCCCGCCGTGCGCAGACGTATACACAGGCAGAAACTGTTCCTCAGCAGCCGGCAAGAAAAGAAGAACCGGTACCTGCTCCTGGTTACAGCAATGCATTTTCACAGAACGGCGCCAACTATACGTCGACGTTCAACAATGAATACATGAATCAGTTTGTACAGGAAGCGAAACAGTACAACATTGATCAGGGAAATGCATTTTCCGCAAATACCGATCTCGATATTCTCCGCAACCTGAGAGGTGAGACACCGAAGGCTCCGTCCAAACCGTATCCGGATGAGGAAGAACCTGCGATCATCAAACCGATCAGTCAGGATAACCGCCGTGAACCGGTCAGAGATCCGAAACCTGCACCGATGGAAAATGATACGGCAGATATTTCCTTTGCGACAAAGCCGGCAAAAAAACCGGCAAAAACGCCGCACTGGAAAGATGAGATTTTTGATGAAGACTCCGATCTGGATGAAACCGGAGAAGACGATTTCATCGATGATCCGCGCACAATGACAAAAGATGACATTGCGGCGGAAGTAAGGCGCATGATCGACAATTCGCAGAAGCCGGAAAGTGCACGGCGGCAGCGGAAAGCCGTTCATGACGACACAGATGATAAAGATTATTTCAACAGCCGTCCGACACGGGAACAGCAGCTTCTCAACGAGACATCCATGATCCGTTCTCAGATGGTTGACTATGAAGACAATCTGAATGATGTAAATGATAAGATGCACCGGACGAATCAGATTCTTAATATTGTTCTTATTATTCTGATCATCGCACTTGCGCTTGTGCTTGCGGTAGTCGTCTACTGGGTGCTTCTTTCCAAAGGAGTAATCAGCTGATATGCGAATTAATATTGCGATTGACGGCCCGAGTGCCGCAGGAAAAAGCACCATTGCCAAAGAGCTCTGCAAGAAGCTCGGCTATGTTCATCTTGATACCGGAGCGATGTACCGCTGCACGGCGTTAAAAGCTCTGCGGAAGGGTCTTGCCATGGATGATGAAGCCGGTGTCTGCAGGATGCTGGAAGATACGGTGATTGAACTCACACCGGACGGAAAGGTATTTCTCGACGGGGAAGATGTCAGTAAGGCGATCCGTGAGGATGATGTTTCCATGCGTGCCAGTGATGTATCGAAACTGCAGAACGTACGGCGTGATCTTGTAAAGCGCCAGCAGGAGATGGCCCGTGCCAAGGGTTTTATCATGGATGGCAGAGATATCGGAACCGTTGTGCTGACCGATGCAGAAGTGAAGATCTACATGACTGCCTCTGCTCGAGCTCGTGCAATGCGCAGATACCTCCAGAATGTGGAAAACGGAATTGAAACATCTGATGTGGAAACGCTTGAAGCGGAAATCAAGGCACGTGATGAACAGGATATGAACCGTGAATTCTCACCGCTGCGTAAAGCAGACGATGCGATTGAAATTGACACTTCTGATCTTACGATTGAAGAAGTTACAGAACGTATTTACGAAATTGCCCGCCCGTTCCTTGAAGCGGAGGAAGCAAAGTGAATCAGGGAGTTATCGCAATCGTTGGCCGTCCGAACGTCGGAAAGTCAACGATTTTTAACAGAATCGCAGGAGCCCGTGTTTCCATTGTGGAAGACGTTCCGGGGGTAACCAGAGACCGCATTTACGCAAGAGCGGAATGGACCGGACATTCGTTCCGTCTGATCGATACCGGCGGTATTCAGCTGGCCGATCAGCCGTACCAGAAGGAAATTCAGGCCCAGGTATCCATCGCCCTTGAAGAGGCGGATGTGATCATTTTTGTCGTGAACGGAAAATTCGGTCTGACCGATGACGATAAGTACATTGCGCGTATGCTGCAGAAATCCAGCAAACCGGTCGTACTTGCTGTGAACCAGATTGATGATGAATCCCGGCTTGCCAATATTTATGAGTTCTATGCGCTCGGCGTAGGAGATCCGATTGCGGTATCCGGTGTACATGGTATCGGTATCGGTGATCTTCTTGATGCATGTGTGTCAAAATTTCCGGAAGAAGAAGCACATGATGAATCCGAAGGTCTTCGGATCGCGGTCATCGGAGAACCGAATGTCGGAAAATCATCATTGGTAAATGCAATTCTGAAAGAAGACCGCGCAATCGTCGCAAACGAGCAGGGGACAACCCGAGATGCGGTAGACAGTGCATTTGTTTATGACGGAAAACCGTATGTCATCGTCGATACTGCAGGTATCCGCAAGCGCGGACGCGTTTATGAATCGATTGAGAAGTATTCGGTGCTGCGGGCGCTGTCCGCAATCGAATCCTGTGACGTCGCAGTCTTCCTCATCGATGCGGAAGCGGGAATCCGCGAACAGGACAAACATGTGGCAGGATATGCGCATGAAGCCGGAAAACCGGTCATCATTGCCGTCAATAAATGGGATACAGTCGAAAAAGACGGCAGAACAATGAATGAATTTATCGAGAAGGTGCGGAAAGAATTTGTCTATCTTTCCTACGCACCGGTACTCTTTATCTCCGCAAAAACGGGACAGCGGGTAACGCAGCTTCTTCCGCTTGCGGAGCGGGTAGCGGAAAACAGCCGCCGCCGAATTCCGACCAATGTTCTCAATGAAGTCATTGCGGATACACAGGTGACAACCCCTGCGCCGGCAAGAAACGGGAAGCGGTTCCGCATTTACTATGCGACGCAGGTAAGCGTACAGCCGCCGACCTTTGTGCTTTCCTGCAATGATCCAAAACTCATGCATTTCACATATGAGCGGTTTATTGAAAACTCTCTGCGCGAAGCATTCGATTTTGAGGGAACCCCGATCCACATCATTGCCCGCAAGAAGGTCAGCGAATAAAAGAACCGCTGTATTCCAGGATTGTGTATAAAGCCCGGATCCGTTACGGAAGCGGGCTTTTTTCGTTATCAGGAAAGGGCAGTCCAGTCAGAAAAGAAGACGCACCGCGGTGCGTCTTCATCATGCATTATTCAAGATGGAATCCGTTTTCGTCCCAGTGTCCCTGACCGACCCAGTTGCCGTTTTCATCCCAGTAACCGTATTTTTCATATTCAGGAACTTCGATCTGAACCCAGTTGCCGTTTTCATCAACATATCCGTTCGCAGATTCATCATAGATGTACTGCGCGATCGTGCAGGCGGTGTTGTCAGAACCATCTGCGGTTGTGCTTCCTCCGCAGACTTTCACTTCTGAACCGGCCTGGTCGGTAACGTAACCGCTGAAGAATCCGTTGGTAGAGGAGATATCTCCGACCGGAATACCATCGACATAGACGGTTGCCCAGTATGCGCCTTCTCCGGTAAGCCAGGAGAGATCCGCGAGGCAGGCACCCCACTGATCAATGTTGTTGTACGGATCGTGGAGTCCGATATTGCGCTGCCCGCCGGCACAGATACCGCTGGAGTTTGCCCAGGATACATTCAGAATGCCGAACTGGTTGTAATTTGCGCTCATACCACCGTTTCCGAGATACTCGGATTCGGATTTTGCATATTCAAGGAATTCAGACGGATCCGCAAGCGGCATGTTCTCAAGACCGGTTGTGGATACCAGAGAGGTGACCGTTCCGCCGCCGTCCATCGCATATTCGGGACGAACGTGCGGGAAGGTGCCGAAGATATAGGTGGATTCGGTGACATCTTCCGGACGCGGGATTGCCTCCGGAATTCCGAAGAGTTCTTCTTCCTTATCAAGCAGGAGCCGGTTTATATTACCGGGAATATTCAGGGAACTCTTGTAAGACGTATAATAGGTTTCTTTTCCGGCAACTGCCATGTCATAGCCGACCCATACGCAGTTGGTGTACTGGCTTGTGCTGGCGACCATCCATTTGTCCTTCATCTGACCTTTTGGAATGCCGTACTGAACACCGTCGTTACCCCAGTCGGTCGTACCGGTCTTGGCATATACCGGATAGCTGCGTGCAAGCAGCTGCATGTAGTTGAAGTAAGGTCCGGTAACGTTGTTTGCCTCAAGTTCCGTCGCAAGATATGCACTGCCAGACGAGAGTGCCTGCACATTCTGTCCGTCCGGATAGAACTGTGTTCCATCCGAAGTAAGCACGATTTTGCTTATCGTATGCGGCTTATTGTATACGCCGTGATTGATCAGCATACTGTGCGCACCGGCAAGTTCCTTACAGGTAGTCTCGAATGTGGTTCCGCCGATTGCGTAGGAGAGGTGGAAGTTTTCCGGTTTAACATGGGAGAAACCGATTGTCTGAAGATACTCGACTACTTTATCCGCACCGACCTTGTTTACAACGCGCTCCAGCGTAAGAATTGCCGGAATGTTGAGGGAGTTGCCGACGGCATCCTTGATCATGACATCACCGGCGTAGTTGCCGCTGGCATTGACAAGGACCATGCTTTCCATCGGATAGGTGATCGGTTTGTCGAGAAGTACTTCATCAAGAGAATAGCCCAGATACTCAAACGCAAGTGCGTAAGAGAGCAGCGGCTTTACACTTGAGCCCGGCTGCTTGTAGTTCATGGTGGCACGGTTCAGAAGACGGGCACCGTCATAGTTGCGGCCGCCGCCGACAGCGATGATCGCACCGGACCGGTTATCCATGGACACCATTGCGACCTGCATGAGGTCATCCGGGTAGACAACCTGCGTTTCGCCGTTCTGAATCGCTTCCACTTCTTCCTGCATGGAGCGGTTGAGGTGCGTATAGATCTGCATGCCTTTAACGGTAGGATCCATGCCTGTAAGTTCCATGGCTTCTTCCAGAACGACATCAAGATAAGACTGATACTGACTGTCTTCGCTTGCCTGACGGACATCACCGATCAGGGTGTCCTCGACTTTGATCTTCTTGGCAAGGTCACGCTGTTCTTCGGTGATATAACCGTGGTTGCACATCAGATTGAGAACCGTATTGCGGCGTTCGGTGCCGTAATCAAGGTACTCATACGGATTGTAGCGGTTCGGAAGGTTGACGATTCCTGCCAGCATTGCGGATTCATGAAGCGTCAGCTCATTGGTGTTCTTGCCAAAGTAGTACTGCGAAGCACGCTGCACGCCTCGGATGTTTCCGCCGAAGTTCAGCTTATTCAGATAGAGCTGGAAGATTTCCTTTTTGGAGAGAAGCTTTTCAAGCTTGGTCGCAAGATAAATCTGCTGGACTTTATATTCAATGGATTTTGTCCGTTCGGTACCGGTATCACTGGCGTCCATCGATTCAATGGAGAAGTACGTATTCTTTACCAGCTGCATTGTGAACGTGGAGCCGCCCTGACCGAAGGAGCGTGTCTTGATATTGTCAATCAGTGCTTTGGTGAAACGCGGGATATCAAATCCGAAGTGGGAGAAGAACCGGCTGTCCTCGATGGAAAGGAATGCATCGACGAGGGATTCCGGACATTTGTCATAGACAATGTTCTCACGGAGATAAACACCGACCTCGGTGACCAGTTCACCGGAATCGTCATAGATCTTTGTGGATTCTTCACCGACAAAGTCCGTGAGATTGAGATCTGGGGAATTCTTGGCCATTTTGGAAGCTACGATGCCGCCGATTATGAAGGCAAGCAGTTCCAGGAATACACCGATCACAAGGAGTATCGTCAGGATGCGGATTGCCTTGCTGGGGCGGGTGCCTCCCGCATTGCGGGAAGGCGGAACAATACGGCTGCCTCCGCCTCCGCCGGAAGAAGGTTTCCGGAGGCTGGTCGTTTTCTTAACCGGAGGCTGAGGTGCTGTTTTTTCAATTTCCGCAATCTCTTCCAGATCTACCATGCGGGTTGCGCCGTCCGCAGTATTCTGCGGCTGCTCGGTGACGGTTTCGGTTTTTGCGAAGATTTCATCGTTTAATGTTCCGATAGGGAGAACAGCTGTCTTTCCAAGATCTTCTCCGGAAGAAGAATTCTGGAAGCTTCCAAATAAAGGCTGTTCATCCATGGGAGCGGGTGCCGGCGTCTTCGGTGTCGGCTTCTTTTTCTTTTTCTCCGCATAGACCACGGCCGGTCTTTCCGGCTGCTTTTTCAGGGCATTGGTGCGGTCTATGGCTTCCTGTGCTGCCTTTTCGCCGGCAGCGGTATCCGTTTCATCATCAGACAGTCCGAACATCGAGAGAAGAGTGGAGTCAAATTCACCATCCGATGTTTCCTTCGGAGGTTCCGGCGCCCTGTTTTCCGTGAAGGAAACGCCGGGGTTCAGGGAGAATGCCGGTGCAGTTTCTTTGCGGCTCTTCTTCGGAGCTTCCGAAACAGCGGCAGATACGACCGGAAGAACGGTTGTCTTTACGACAGAAGGTTCTTCATTCAGTAC
>JAFOLE010000138.1 GCA_017419465.1 Solobacterium sp.
TGGAACCACGATCGAAGACTATGCAATTACGAAGGGTCTGATGTGGGTTTCCATGGAGACACTGCAGAGCGCATGGGAGGCAAAACTGGAACCGGTATTCCCGTATCTGAAACAGCCGGAAAACAAACCGATTCCTTCCTTTACCTATCAGAAGGAAGCACCCATGCATGCCTCCTACACCGTGGAACATCCGCGGGTGCTGATTCCGGTATTCCCTGGAACCAACTGTGAATGGGATACCGCCGCGGCCTTTGAACAGTACGGCGCAGAAGCGGACATCTTTGTCATCCGAAACCGCACTGCCGAAGAGATTGAAGAGAGTGTCGATGCATTTGCGGAAAAGATCCGCCGCAGCCAGATCATCGCCATCCCGGGCGGATTCTCCGGCGGTGATGAACCGGAAGGCTCCGGCAAGTTCATCGTCAGCTTCTTCCGCAATCCGAAGATCAAGGAAGAAGTACATAAACTGCTCGATGAGCGGGAAGGTCTGATGCTGGGAATCTGTAACGGATTCCAGGCGCTGATCAAGCTCGGTCTTGTGCCGTACGGCCACATCACCGATACGGATGAGCATTCTCCGACGCTGACCTTCAACTCCATCGGCCGTCACCAGTCGATGCTGGTGCGGACACGGTTTGCGTCGGTGAAGTCCCCGTGGCTGCGTTATGCAAACGTGGGCGATATCACGCATGTCGCGATCAGCCATGGTGAGGGACGATTCGTCTGTGAACCGGAACTCTTTGACAAGCTGGTCAAGAACGGTCAGATCGCATCGCAGTATGTCGATCTGGAAGGTTATCCGACATCGGATATCCGCTTCAATCCGAACAACTCCTATATGGCAGTGGAGGGCATTACCTCCGCAGACGGAAGGATTCTCGGAAAGATGGGTCACAGTGAACGGAGCGGCGATAATCTTTACCGCAATATCCCGGATCTGAAGACACAGGAATTCCTGTTCCGCGGGGCAGTGGAATACTTCCGCTGAGTACCGGAAGGAACATAAGAGGACGTCATACAGCGCAGGGTATATCCTGCGCTGTATTTCTTACGGGCAGAAGGATTTGCGCAGAGGAAAACTGCGATTATACTTGAGGGGCGAATATGGAACGAAACAGAGAAACAGCAGGATTACTGAAGGAAACGATCCGCATGGCATGGCCGGCAGTGCTGGAGAGTGTTTTCATACAGCTTGCAGGAATGATCGATACCATGATGGTTTCCTCCCTCGGCACCTATGCGGTTTCTGCGGTCGGACTGACCGTACAGCCGAAGTTCATTGCGCTCTCTCTGTTTATTTCAATGAGTGTTGCGGTATCTGCGCTGGTCGCACGACGGCGCGGGCAGGAACGCAGAGAAGACGCCAACCGGATCATGATCGCCTCGGTTCTGTTTTCTGCGGCCGCATGTCTTGTGATTACCGTGCTTTCCATTGCGCTGATGAACCCGATCCTGCGGTTCTGCGGATCCAATGCGGATACGCATGAAGCCGCATGTGTTTATTTCCGCATTATTCAGGGCGGCATGATCTTCAATGTGCTTTCCTTCATAATCAATGCGGCACAGCGTGGCAGCGGAAATACGCGGATTGCGATGACGACCAATGTAACCTCTTCAATCGTGAATATTATTTTCAATTATCTGCTTATTAACGGGCACTTCGGATTCCCGGCACTCGGGCTTCGCGGCGCAGCACTTGCGACGGTTCTCGGCACGGTTGTGGCATGCGCCATGTCCTTTGGGTCGCTGTTTCATAAAAACAGTTACGTTTCCGTACCGTACTCTCTTGCACAGAAGCTTACCGCCTCCGTGCAGGACCTCATTGATATTCTGAAATTCTCCGTCAATATCTTCCTGGAAAACATTGCGATGCGGATTGGATTCATGTACACTGCACTGATTGCGGCCCGGCTCGGTACGGATGCGTTTGCGGCGCATAATGTCGCCATGAACTTTCTCGGCGTGTCCTTTGCCTTCGGTGACGGCATGCAGGTAGCGGCGGTCGCACTGATCGGACGCAGCCTCGGAGAACGGAATCCGGAACGGGCAAAGACCTACGGCAATCTCTGCCAGCGGGTCGGCCTCTGCATTTCGCTCTGTATTTCCGCTGTTGTGCTGCTGTTCGGCAGACCCATCTTCAGTCTCTTCTTCCGCGACCCGCATATTCTCGATATGGGCGTCATGCTGTTCCGGTATATCGCAGTGATTACGGTGTTCCAGATTACCCAGATTATCTTTGCGGGCTGTCTGCGCGGCGCAGGGGATGTACGGTTCACCATGTTCGGCGCGCTGATTTCTGTCGCAATTATCCGTACGGCCGTAACCTGGCTGTTCACAACGCCGATTCCGCTGGGACTGACCGGAATCTGGCTTGGCGTATTATCGGATCAGTTCAGCCGCTTTGTGCTGTTCTCGGCGCGTTTCCGCAAAGGCGAATGGGTATCCCTGCGGATCTGAACGATCGGTTGTTTCAGGATAAATGAAACGTACCTTTTCAACAGGGACTCCATCTTTTCTGAGAATCAGAACAGTGGTTTGTATTTTATAAAAAAAAGCATAGAATAGTCCGTGTATTATTTACTTATCGGAGGTTTTGGCAAGTATGAAGATTCTGATTGCCGGAGGGGGAAAAATCGGTTCCTGCCTCACTGAACAGCTCACCAATGAAGGACATGAGCTGACAGTCATTGACTGCAGCACCGCTGTCCTTGAAGATATGATGGAAAAATATGATGTGATTACCGTTGCCGGCAA
>JAFOLE010000139.1 GCA_017419465.1 Solobacterium sp.
CACGGCTGTGCTGAAACAGGCCGGCTATGATCCGGAATACTACCTGACCAGCGATGATGTCGGCCAGCGGGTATATATACCCTATCGGGTATCCGCAGGCAATGCGATCCGCGTGCGCCTGCACGGCGGAGAGATCAAGGAACTGTCGGAAGCGTCCAATATCGTGCAGAGTCTTGTCAAAGGCAAACAGCTGCGGGATGACCGCATCTATTATCCCAAGGAGATCCGGGGCCTGTTATGATCGTGCATCTGACCGGCATCCGGAGGGATTATCTGCAGAATACGAAGGAAACCTTCATCTCCGGAAAGGCGATCCGGAACGGTTCGATGCTTTCCGCCCGGGAATGCCCGCCGTTTTCCGGAAGCGATACGCTCCTGTTCAATGCGGACGGTATTGTGCTTACGCACCGGGGTGAAACCGAGAGCCGGGTGGAGCTGCCGTTTGCGGGAGAAGGAACTGCATATGCGGAAACCATGTTTGGAAAAATGCAGTTTTCCGCACAGCTCATCGAATATGCGGCTGACGACTCATGCGTGCAGTTTCGCTATCGTCTCATGCAGGAAAATGAAACAGTTTCCGAGATTGAATTGACTTTTCTGATTTCATCGGTTATAAATGACAATTTTGCCTGATTGTTCAAAAGCGCATGCTTGAATGTATTTTTCTGTTGACAGTGCCAAAAAAAGTTGCTTATAGATAGAATGTGAGTTAAACTCATGCATTGCCGGATGGCTATTGTAATATCTGGAGGGGTATACACACAGTATGAGCACGAAGGTAACGATGACTGACACTGCGTACAACATCATGTCAAAGCGTAAGAAGGAAGTTGAATTTCCGAAACTCTGGGCCGATGTTGCAAAGTCAATGAAGATTCCCGAAGAGAAGCTGAGCCGCAAAAAGCGTCAGTTCTATGCAGAACTGATGGAAGACAGACGGTTTGCCTCCCTGAAGGGAAATAAATGGGATCTTCGAAGCAGACGGAGCTACAGCGAAGTCGCCGCAGACAGCGTAATCGATGAGGATGACGAAGTCGAAGAATACGAAGACGGAGATATCCTCGACCTGCCGAAGGGCGAAGACGAGTATTAATTACAGACATGCAGGAAAAAGGGCGGGTGAGCCCTTTTTCTGTTGCGTTAATATTGCTTAACAAGTCCTGAAAAAGCGAGTAAAATAATAACGCAAATATATCGCAGAAAAAGGAGGAATAATTGCAATATGGTAATGGTTTCTGCAACAGAAATGATCAACAAGGCTCATGAAGGCCACTATGCGATCGGTGCGTTCAATACGAACAACCTCGAATGGACAAAGTGCATTCTCGCAGCCGCACAGGAAGCTAACGCTCCGGTGATGATCCAGGCTTCCGAAGGCGCCGCAAAATATATGGGCGGCTACAAGGTTGTTGCGGACATGGTCAGAAATCTCCATGATTCCATGGGAATTACTGTTCCGGTAGCGCTTCACCTCGATCACGGCACCTATGAAGGCGCAAAGGCATGCATCGAAGCAGGCTTCACATCCGTTATGTTCGACGGTTCTCACTTCGATTTCGAAGAGAACATGGCAAAGTCCAAGGAAATCATTGAACTTGCACACTCCAAGGGCGTTTCTGTTGAGTGCGAAGTCGGCGGCATCGGCGGTACAGAAGACGGCGTTACATCCAACGGCGAACTTGCTGACCCGCAGGAATGCGCACAGGTTGCTGCACTTGGTGTAGACTTCCTCGCCGCAGGTATCGGAAACATTCACGGCAAATATCCGGCAAACTGGGCAGGTCTCAACTTCGAGCGTCTCGATGAGATCAACAAGGCTGTCAACGGCAAACCGCTCGTTCTCCACGGCGGCTCCGGCATCCCGTTCGATCAGACATCCAAGGCAATCGGCATGGGCGTTTCCAAGATCAACGTCAACACCGAGCTCCAGCTCGTATTCGCGGACGCAACCCGCAAGTACATCGAAGCCGGCAAGGATCTCGAAGGCAAGGGCTACGATCCGCGTAAGCTCCTGAAACCGGGCGCAGACGCAATCATTGCCAAGACCATCGAACTGATCAAGGCATTCGGTTCCGACAACAAGGCTTAATCAACCATTGTCAAAAAGGGAGAGCACGCAGCTGTTCTCCTTTTTCTTTCGCCGGAAACCGGTCCTGCGGATACGTGTTGGATTTGTCCGGCAAATAAAGTAGAATAAGCCCGGGAGAGAAGCCTATGAAAAAAGCAGTACTGTTTGACATGGACGGAATTCTCTACGACAGTGAAGGTTTTTATATGGACATCACGGTCGATGTCATGCGGGAACTCGGCTATACGGGTCCCGAAGAACCGATCTATGACGTGGTCGGAACGACCGCAGACGGCACCTGGAAGATCCTGTATGATCTGCTGGACGGTGCCTATACCGGAAACGAGATCCGGCAGCGCTGGCTTGCCCGGAATGCCGCACATCCCCTGGATTACCGGGCGGTGATGTTTCCGGATATTCCCGATACGCTGAAACGGCTGAAGAATGCGGGCATCCGCATGGCATGCTGTTCCAGCAATACACCGTCGGTGATCAACCGGAGTCTTGATGTGATGGGAATCCGGGACTACTTTGACTGTGTGATTTCATCGGAGGAAATCGAACGTGCAAAACCCGATCCGATGATCTATCTCAAGGCAGCGGAAACGCTCGGCGTTCAGCCGGCGGACTGCGCCGTATATGAAGACAGCACACCCGGCATCCTGTCGGGGAAACGCGCCGGCATGTTCGTGTTCGCACGGAAGGATGACCGGTTTGCGCAGGACCAGTCCAAAGCGGACCGCATCATCACTGCGGCTGCTGAACTGGCGGATTATATACTCGAGGAGGAACCCTGATGCGAGAGGTTATTAAGATAGAAGGCGGACACCGTCTCAATGGTGAGGTAACGGTATCCGGATCAAAAAATGCGACAGTCGCCCTGATTCCGGCGGCGGTGCTTGCGGGCGGTCCCGTTACGATCAGCGGGGTGCCGGCAATCGCAGATGTGGATTCCCTCTCAAAGATTCTGCGCATTCTCGGATGCGATGTGACGGAGAAGGATGATCACCTCATCATTGATCCGGCCAATATGAAAAATACGGACCTGGACGCAGATGTCATCACCAAGCTGCGGGCATCCTACTACTTCATGGGTGCACTGCTCGGAAAATACGGCTACGTACGGATGAAGATGCCGGGCGGATGCTATCTCGGCCCGCGTCCGATCGACCTTCATATCAAGGGATTTGAAGCACTCGGTGCAACCGTGGAATATGAAAAGGGCTGTTATACGATTCAGGCGGAACATCTGAAGGGAACCAAGATCTTCCTGGATATCTCTTCCGTCGGTGCCACCATCAACATCATGATGGCTGCCGTTTATGCGGAAGGCCGCACGATCATCGAAAACGCCGCCAAGGAGCCGGAGATCATCGATGTGGCGACCCTGCTCAACAACATGGGCGCAAACATCAAGGGCGCCGGCACAAACGTCATCACGATCGAGGGTGTAAAACAGCTTCAGGGCTGTTATCACGAAATCATTCCGGACCGTATCGAGGCCGGCACGTTTGTCATCATGGCAGTGGCATGCGCGGATGAAATGCGCATCAACAACGTCATCCCCAAGCACATTGAGGCACTGACCTCCAAGCTTACCGAAATGGGTGCGGATCTTGAAATCGGAATCGACTCGATTCTTGTCCGCAGGTCCGAACACATGCATGCGGCGGATGTCACCACAAAGCCGTATCCCGGCTTTGCGACGGATCTCCAGCAGCCGCTGACCGCACTGCTTACGCAGGTGGAAGGCATCAGTGAAGTGACCGATACCATCTATACCGAACGCTTCAAGCACTGCCTGGAGCTTCAGCGGATGGGTGCGAATATCGAACTGTATAACGGCAAATGCGAGGTCAAGGGACCTTCGAAGCTCTATGGCGACCGCGTGACTGCCACGGATCTTCGCTGCGGGGCAGCACTGGTGATTGCCGGTCTGCTTGCGGAAGGCGAAACCGAAATCAGCGACGTGTATCACATTGACCGCGGATATGACAATATCGACGGCAAGCTCCGTGCGCTCGGCGGGGTCATCCGGCGGGAAAAAATCGATGAAACACTTGCCTGAGACAGGAAAGGCATGATATATTACATAAGCACTTTCTTTGAGCACGCATGAGGCTCAAGGCAGAAGGGAGACGAACATGAAGAAGGACATCCATCCGAAGTTCTATGAGTGCAAGGTCGTATGCACAAGCTGCGGCAGCGAATTCGTTACGGGTTCCACACTCAAGGAGATCAAGGTAGACACCTGCTCGAACTGCCATCCGTTCTATACCGGACGTCAGAGATTCGCACAGGCTCAGGGTCGTGTCGAGAAGTTCAACAAGAAGTACGGACTCAAGTAATCACCCTGCCCGGACAATCGGAAAAGCAAACCCTCAGAACATGGGGGTTTTCTTTTTCTTCTCCGCTTGATTGCGCAAAGGACGCATGTGATAAAATATTTCGTATAAGTCAAAAGGGAAAGGAGTACCTGATGGCAAAGGAGAAGAACATCCATAAAGAGACCACACTGGAGGAGCTGGAAGCTGAACTTGCGGAACGGAGTAAAACCGGAGAACCGATCAGCACCGAACATCTTCAGGAACGAGCGGAAAAGGCGCATCTGAG
>JAFOLE010000140.1 GCA_017419465.1 Solobacterium sp.
CAATGACCGGTGCGGTAAGGTCAGTCGCAATGACACCCGGCACAATTCCATTCACGCGGATATTGTACGGTGCCAGTTCGGATGCCAGTGTGCGGGTAAGCGACATCATGGCGGATTTGCTGGCGGCATAAGCGCCGGAGCCCGCACTCGGAATGACTTCCGCATAGGACTCGGACTGCACGATGGCACCGCCGTCCTTCATGTGCTTATAACATTCCTTTGCGCAGATGAATGCGGAACGGAGGTTGACTGCCATGACGCGGTCCCACTCTTCCACGCTCATGTCCATAAGCAGCTTCTGCGGATACATTCCTGCATTCGAGACAAAGTAATCAAGTCTGCCGAATGTATTCACTGCATCTTCAAACATCGCATGGACCTGGTTTTCGTCGCTGATGTCGACGGCATAACCTTTTACATTTCCGAATTCCTTCAGGAGGGATTCGGCATTTTTTACTTTCGCTTCATTGGAACCGCAGATAAATACGCATGCGCCTTCCTTAAGCAGTTCACGCGCAATCGCATATCCGATTCCGGCCGGTGAGTTTGCGCCGGATACGCCGGCGACTTTTCCCTGAAATCTTCCAGTCACTCTGTTCACCTCATCTCTTTCAGATAAATTGAGAGGCCGGCCGGATCTGTCCAGCCAGCCTCAGCATATGAGTATATGCAGTTGAAGGGGGAGTCTGCAATTAATTTGAATCAGCCGTTGAGGGAATCACGCAGTCTGACATAAGTCTTCCAGCGCTCATCCGCGTCCTTCTGCGCCGCATCGAAGAGTCTCTTTGCGGTTTCAGGGAACTTGATCTTGAGGCCTGCGAAACGTACCTGTCCGTCGAAGAAGTCGGTAACCGGACGGCTCGGCTCCTTGTAGTCGAGCGAGAACGGATTGACTTCCTTATCCGGGTTGTAGCGGTACAGCGGCCACAGACCGCAGTCAACAGCCTTCTTCATCTCAGCCTGTACGTTTGCCATACCGGCCTTGATGCCGTGGTTGATGCACGGTGCGTATGCGACGATGAGGGACGGTCCCTTATGGTTGACCGCTTCCGTAACCGCCTGGATCAGCTGGTTCGGATTTGCGCCCATCGCTACGGACGCGACATAGGTATTCGGATAGTTCATGAGAATACGTCCGAGATCCTTCTTCGCTGTTGTCTTTCCGCCGTCTGCGAACTTCGCCGATGCGCCGAGCGGTGTCGCCTTGGAGGACTGTCCGCCGGTGTTGGAATAGACTTCCGTATCAACGACCATGATGTTGATGTCTTCGTTCATGGCGATCACGTGGTCGAGTCCGCCGTAGCCGATATCATATGCCCAGCCGTCGCCGCCGTAGAGCCATACAACCTTCTTGGAGAGCTGATCCTTGTTTTCAAGAACTGCTTCCGCAAGCTTCGCTGCTTCGCCTTCATACTTCGTGCTTTCAATGACCTTTACGAGTGCCTTGGAATCTGCGTCATTCTGTTCGAGATCATCGAAGGTTTCAAGCCACTTCTTTGCGGCAGCTTCAGTCTCTGTGCCCGGAACCGCAGCCATGAGTGCTTCGACTGCGTTCTTCTCCGCATTTCTGCGCTGGTTGACACCGAGTACCACACCGAGTCCGTTTTCTGCGGAGTCTTCAAACAGAGTTCCGTAGAATGCCGGGCCGCGGCCTTCCTTGTTCTTGGTGTACGGCAGTGACGGGAATGCGCCTGCCCATGCGAGCGAGCATCCGACACCGTTGACCCAGTAGGTCTTTTCGCCGTAGAGCTGTGTGATGAGTTTTGCATACGGGGTTTCGCCGCAGCCTGCGCATGCGCCGGAGAATTCGACCAGCGGCTGGTAGAACTGGGAGCCCTTGATCGTATTGCGCTTTGTGTTGCCGTGCTTGTCCTTGAGACTCAGCGCATAGTTCCAGTTGGTCTCGTCGCGCATTGCGGTTTCGTCCGCCTTCTCCATGACGAGTGCCTTTTCCTTTGCCGGGCAGACCGATGCACAGCTTCCGCAGCCGGTGCAGTCCATCGTGCTGACCTGGATACGGAACTTGAGATCCGGCATGCCGATGGCATTTGCGGTAACGAAGCCTTCCGGTTTCGCAGCTTCTTCTTCCGCATCTACGAGGTAGGAACGGATTGCGGCATGCGGGCATACATATGCGCACATGTTGCACTGTACGCACTTGGACGGATCCCAGCTCGGCAGCATTGCCGCAATACCGCGCTTGTCATACTTGGAGGTTCCAAGATCGTAGGTGCCGTCCTGGTGGTTGATGAATGCGGATACCGGGAGCTTGTCGCCGACCTGGCGGTTGCACGGGATGACGATCCTGCGTACGGTTTCCGGAAGATTCTCGTCGATGGCTGTATCATCGACACAGCTGGACCAGGAAGCCGGGACATCGACCTTGACCGGGCTGTTGATACCCGCATCGACTGCCGCGATGTTCATGTTTACGACTTTCTCGCCCTTCTTGGAATAGGTCTTTACGACCGCTTCCTTCATGTGCTGCACGGCCTCATCGACCGGCATGACATTTGCGAGTTTGAAGAACGCAGCCTGCAGGATCATGTTCGCATGGTTGCCGAGGCCGAGTTCACGCGCTTTTGTATTTGCGTCAACGATGTAGAAGTTGACGTTGTGGTCTGCGATATACTTCTTGACTGCCGCAGGAAGCTTCTCATCGAGCTCTTCCGGCTTCCATGTGCAGTTGAGAAGGAAGGTTCCGCCGTCCTTGACCTCATGGATCATGTCATAGCGGTAGATGTAGGATTCCGCATGGCAGGCCAGGAAATCCGCGGCGGTGATCAGATACGTGGAACGGATCGGATCTTTCGAGAAACGCAGATGACTCTTGGTAATACCGTAGGATTTCTTGGTGTCATATTCGAAGTATGCCTGCGTGTACTTGCCGGCATAGTCACCGATGATCTTTGCGGAGTTCTTGTTTGCGCCGACGGTTCCGTCAGAGCCAAGACCCCAGAACTTGCAGGAAACAGTGTCTGCGGATTCGGTAACGAGCGGTTCATGAACTTCCAGGGACAGATGTGTGACATCGTCGTTGACACCGATTGTGAAGAGCTTCTTCGGTGTATCGGAGTTCATGTTGTCGAAGACTGCCTTCAGCTGAGCCGGTGTGACGTCCTTGGACGCAAGACCGTATCTGCCGCCGAAGATCTCCGGCGCATCCGCATCATTTGCGAAGGATGCGCAGGTGTCGAGATATACCGCACCGGCAATGGCGCCCGGTTCCTTGGAGCGGTCCATCGCAGTGATCTTCTTGACCGTGGACGGGATGGCTTTCTTGAAGGTCTCCATGTCGAACGGACGGAACAGATGGATCTTGAGAAGTCCGGTCTTTTCGCCGCGGGCGTTGAGATAATCAATGACTTCCTCTGCTGCCTCACAGGCGCTGCCCATCATGACGATGACGCGGTCTGCATCTTCTGCACCGTAGTAGTTGAAGATGTGGTAGTCACGGCCTGTGATCTTGTTGATGCCCTGCATGTATTCTTCAACCACTGCAGGGATGTTGTTGTATGCGCCGTTGTTGGCTTCTTCCGACTGATAGTAGACATCGGAGCCCTGAACGGTGGTGCGCATCAGCGGATGTTCCGGGTTCATTGCGATTTCATGGAAGTGACGCAGCGCATCCTTGTCCATGAGTTCCGCAACCTTGTCGAGATCGATGACTTCGATCTTCTGAATTTCGTGGGATGTACGGAAACCGTCAAAGAAATGCATGAACGGAACGCGGGTCTTGATCGTTGTCAGATGTGCAACCGCGCTGAGATCCATCGCCTCCTGTACGGATGCGGTGCTCATCATAGCGGCACCGGTCGTACGGCAGGTCATGACATCCTGATGGTCACCGAAGATGTTGTTTGCATGCTGAGCAACCGAACGCGCCGCAACGTGGAAGACGGACGGCATCCGGTGTCCGGACATGATGTAGAGGTTCGGAATCATGAGGAGAAG
>JAFOLE010000141.1 GCA_017419465.1 Solobacterium sp.
ACATCGAAGGGAGGTATCTACGGTGAGCGTTAATAACGGCGAAAAAGAAGTCCTTCTTGATGTCCAGCACCTCGAGGTAACCTTCTCAAATTCCAAGAAACATGTATTCAAAGCAGTAAAAGACGCAAACTTCCAGGTTTACAAGGGTGAGACATTCGCACTCGTCGGTGAGTCCGGTTCCGGAAAGACCACGATTGCCCGAGCAATCATCCGCCTGAATGACACATCCAACGGTGAGATCTTCTTCAAGGGGAAGAAAATCAACGGAAAACTTTCCAAGGAAGACAAGAAATGGGTTCAGCGGAATATCCAGATGATCTTCCAGGACCCGGCTGCCTCGCTCAATGAGCGTGCAACGATCGACTACTGCATCTCCGAAGGTCTGTACAACTTCCATCTGTTCAAGGACGAGGAAGACCGCCAGAGAAAGGTCGATGAGGCACTGAACTCCGTCGGACTTCTGCCGGAACACAAGTCCCGCTACCCGCACGAGTTCTCCGGCGGACAGCGTCAGCGTGTCGGTATTGCCCGCGCCATGATCATGGAGCCGGAATTCATCATCGCCGATGAGCCGATCTCTGCACTGGACGTTTCAATCCGTGCGCAGGTTCTCAACCTGATGAACAAGTTCAAGGAAGAGCGCGGTCTCACCTATATGTTCATCGCCCATGACCTGTCCGTTGTCCGCTACTTCGCAGACCGCATTGCAGTTATCCATAACGGACGCATCGTTGAAGTGGCACCGTCCAACGAACTGTTCCACTATCCGATTCATCCGTATACCCGCTCGCTCCTTCAGGCGGTACCGATGCCCGACCCGGAAATCGAGAAGGCAAAGGTTCTCAAGCCGTACGACCAGGAGAAGGAAGACAAGAGTGCCGAAACCGGATCGCTTCAGGAGATCAAGCCGGGACACTTCGTCTTCATGGCAGAAGACGAGCGTGCCGAATACGAGGCAATCGTTGCGGAAATGAATAAAACCGCAGAGTAAAATCAGCTTACAGAAGACAGCACAGCCCGATATCATTCCGGCATGTGCTGTTTTTTCCGTTTCCGGCAATCCGGTTCCTGCAGCGAACGGTTCATACATGGTGTTTCCAGAATGAAGGCGGTAACACAATCTGTTGTCAGTGCCGGCAACGGAAACAGGGTATCTGCTTTCTATCATTAAGGTGAACAGGAAATGAACCGGAGGGACGAAATGAAAAAGTTGATTTGCATGATCATGGCGTGCGCCGCAGGAATGTTCCTGCTTTCAGGGTGCGCGAAAAAGCCGCTCTGTACCGATACGGACAACGGTGTGACAATCGATCTTTACGGCATGCGGTATGAACAGAAAGGCGTACATCTGGCAATTCCGGAAGTGACGATACGGAACCGGTCCGGGGAGCCGATCACCGCAGTCTTCTGGCGTACGGTGTTTTATGACCGGGATGGGAATGAACTCGGAGAGAAGCTGATGTTCTGGCAGGCAGAGAAAGAGGCACTGGCCGGCGGCGCAGATCTTGAGGATAACGGCAGCCGTTATGTAATCGATATGAAAGAAACGCCGGCGTCATTTACTGCGGAAATAACAGAAGTTCATACGGAGGCGGAATATCCGCTGGATAAGATCCCGGAGGAGGGCGAATATCTGTTTGAGGCACTCGGATACCCGCATCTTGCGGACATCGGATCGCATCCGCCGGTAAAGATCGTATGCGGCATCGACAACAGCGGATGGCTGCGGACCGCCACGTTTGAAGGAGATGATCTGCAGGAGGCTGTGGATGCCTTCATGAAGATCAAAGTCGGCGCCGGGGATGCGCCGATGGTGACGGACAACTACAACTGGTTTCAGTTTGAGTGGGAGGACGGAAGCACGGAAGGAATCCGGCTGAATCTGAATTATCTTGAGGTATCCGCAAACGGAAGATACTACAGCTATTATCTTGAAAATCTGGAACCG
>JAFOLE010000004.1 GCA_017419465.1 Solobacterium sp.
AGTCAGAAACATGGAGATATACAGGAGATATGCCACAAAATCACCGCTGCTGATCTCCCCGTGGAAGAACATCCGTCCGCCGAAGATCACAACGACGACATACATCAGATCGGTAAACAGCGTCATTCCGCCGCCGAACAGTGCAAGGTACCGGTACGAACGGCTCCGTGCATTCACATAACGGCGGTTGGCACGGTCAAATTTGGCCTGTTCGAGTTCAATTCCGTCATAGGCGCGGGTGATCCGCACCCCGGCAATGCTCGTCTCGGTTTCGCCGTTGATTGCGGCGATTTCCTTACGGTTGCGGGCAAATGCCTCCATCTGTCCTTTCCGTATGAGAATCATGAACAGAATCGCAAACGGAAGACAGCCGTAGACGATCAGTGTCAGCTTTCCGTTGATCCGGCCAAGCATAACTGCGCTTACCCCCAGCATCACACAGGACATGAACAGATTTTCCGGTCCGTGATGCGCCATTTCCGACACTTCCTGCAGATCATTGGTGATCCGGCTCATCAGGGATCCGGTCTTGTGGTCATCAAAATAGGAGATCGGAAGCTGTTCGATGTGCCGGAAGATATCCCTTCGCATATCCGCCTGCACACGCACGCCGAAAACATGCCCCCAGTAGGTGATGACAAGGTTCAATCCGAATTTGATCAGATAGATCACGAGAAGCGCAATACTCCAGCGCACCATCATATCCCAGTTGCGGGAAGGCACATATTCATTGATCATATTCCGCACGATCAGCGGCATGAACTCATCGGACAATCCGACAAGAAATGCACAGATCAGATCAATCACAAACAGATTCATATGCGGTTTGAAATAAGCAAACAGTCTTTTAAACATTCTTTTCTCCTGAACAGCCGCTACTGATTATATCCGAGAAAGCAGTTTTCAGGACGGCTTATACACTCAATTATGATTTATCGGATTTCGGGGTATAATACATGTCTGTGTATTAAAGAAAATGGAGATCTTTTACTGATGGGAAAAATTGAAACATTCCGGCTCGGCATTGCGCCGCTGAAACAAGGACCGCGCAAGGTATTTGTCTATCTGCCGGACGATTATGATACGTCGGACCGCGTATATCCGGTCCTCTATATGTTTGACGGACATAACCTGTTTTCCGATGAGACAGCGACATATGGAAAATGCTGGGGAATCAAAGACTACCTGGATGCGCATCACCTTCCGCTCGTCGTGATCGGTCAGGACTGCAATCATACCGGCGACATGCGTCTGATGGAATACTGTCCCCTGCCGGTTGAAAACGACACCTGGTTTCCGGAAGGCACCGTCTGCGGCGATATTACGGCAGACTGGTTTGTGACAAAGCTGAAGCCGTATTGCGAACAGCGCTACCGCATCCATTCCGACCGTGCCCATGTCGGCATCGCGGGCTCTTCGATGGGCGGACTCATGTCCATGTACTGCATTGCAAAACACAATGCGGTTTATTCCAAGGCAGCCTGCCTTTCTTCTACAATGGATATCACGCTGAACGGTCTGATTCAGACCATTAACGAAAGCAGTATTTCACGGTCCACAAAGATCTATATGGACTTCGGCAGTATGGAAGTCCGTTCCAAGAAGCACTTTGCGGAAAGCGTTGATCGGATGTTAATGATCAATCACGCCTTCCAGGAAAAGCACTGCAATACCTATCCGAATGTCGTGGTCGGCGGACATCACAGTGAAGCCACCTGGGAAACGATTGTCCCTCTGTTTCTCGAATACCTGTATCCGGAGCTGTACTGAACAGCCATTCGTGCATCATCTAAAAATGATTGGACCCGTCAGATCCAATCATTTTTCATGTTGTTCTTCAGTTTCCGGCGCCGCTCAGGAATGCGCTGTAGGCACGGTATCCTTCATAGATATCCGCAACCGAAGCGATTTCGCTCGGGGAATGCATGTTCAGCACGGCGATGCCGGCATCGATGACATCCATGTTCAGCTGGGCGAGGATGTACGCAATCGTTCCTCCTCCGCCGGCGTCAACACGGCCGAGTTCTGCCGTCTGGAACATGACCTGTTTCTCATCCATGATGCGGCGGATCTCAGCGACGAATTCGGCATTTGCGTCATTGGAGCCGCTCTTTCCGCGGGCACCGGTATATTTGTTAAATACGATGCCGCCGCCGAGGAATGCGGAGTTCTTCATCTCGAAGACACTCTCATAGTTCGGGTCCACACCGGCCGAAACATCCGATGACAGCATCTTCGACGCGGTCAGTGTCCGGTTGAGTCCCGGCAGGGTTGCGGCGTTGCTGCGGTCAAGCAGGTTGACGATGACATTTTCGAACCAGCGGGAATGCATGCCGGTTGCGCCGATCGATCCGACCTCTTCCTTGTCCACGAGGATGCAGCAGGACGTGCGCTTCGGAATCTTCATATCGAGAATTGCACGCAGCGAGGTATAGGCGCAGATGCGGTCATCATGGCCGTATCCCATTACCATGGAACGGTCAAGTCCGAAGAAGCGGGCATGTTCTGCCGGTACGACTTCGATCTCCGCGGAGAGGAAATCATCTTCTTCAATGTTGTATTTCTCCTTGAGGAGCGCAAGCAGGTTCTTCTTGATCGGATCTTTTTCCTCGCCTTCGGCAGGAATGGAACCGACGATGAGATCCAGTGCTTCACCTTCGACAACTTCACTGCCCTTCTTCTCCATCTGCTTTGCGGCAAGATGAATCAGAATTTCACTGACACCGACAACCGGATCATCCGGATCTTCACCGATGCAGATATTGACGGAGGAACCGTCCTTGCGCACGACAATGCCGTGCAGTGCCATCGGACGTGCGGTCCACTGATACTTCTTGATTCCGCCGTAATA
>JAFOLE010000142.1 GCA_017419465.1 Solobacterium sp.
CAGAGATACCTGAGCATCTGTATCCCTGGTCAGAGAACTTCCCGAAAGAACTGTTCAAATAGAAAGAAATCGCAAAGGCAACCAGTATAGCCGATGCGATTTTCTATTAACAGGTACGAGTTATTTGGCGTTTACGTCGGTTAAGCATGAAGAGAGATGATAAGAAAACGGCTGATCGTCGATCAGCCGATGTATGGGGTTTAAGGATTTCTCTGAAAGCAGAGGACATTTATCCTTTCTGTCCGAGCAGACCCAGCAGAAAGTCTTTCCAGAGCGGTGCCATCAGGTAATGGCCCATGCTGTTGGGATGAATGCCGGGGTCCTGAATGCCGTTTTCGTTGAAGTACTGCGCCCGGTCGGTATCGGAATTGGGATCGAAGAGACCCGCATGGTAGAGATCCAGTACCGGAACGTCATGCCTTGCGGCGACTTCCATCAATAAGGACACATAGTGATCGCAGTCTTCCTGTGAAACGCCCCAGTACACAACCGCATCCTTGATACTGTCATATCCCGCACCGA
Source organism: Solobacterium sp. (assembly GCA_017419465.1). GTDB lineage: Bacteria > Bacillota_I > Bacilli_A > Erysipelotrichales > Erysipelotrichaceae > Bulleidia. Next base: position 523 of record JAFOLE010000142.1, read on the forward strand.
GATTCCACGGGGTAGGGGTTGCGATGCCGATTTTGATATCCGGTGCCTTCTGCCGGATTTTTTCAATCGTGGTATTCATACATCCGCCGATCGTGTTGGTTCCTTCATCTTCGGCGGTACCGAATTCAAAGCCGCGGCCAAGATCGTTGAAACTTCCGAATATAGTGACGACATCCGCATCGGTGAAGTCAATCAGGTCGATGCGCTGATAGAACGTCTCATAATCCGGCGCAATCATATAGCCGGTGGAGCTGCGTCCGCAGTTGACCACTTCACACTGGAAGTCCTTCTGGACGAAGTCATAGTAACTGATCTGCGCAGCCATCGTCTTGTCGGTAAGGCTGTCGCCGATCAGGATCCATTTAACGCCGGAAATATCAAACGGAGCAGGCTCCGGCTCAGGTGATGGCGTCTCAGTTTCCGCCGGTTCCGACGTGGGCTCTTCGACAGGCGGTGCGGTTTCTTCCGTTTCCTGTGCCGGCTTCTTCTGACAGCCGCAGAGAAGGAAGGGAATCAGACTGAATGTGAACAATCTTCGAACTGTAATATTCATGCGATCCTCCTTAAAACCAGACGATGTCATGAACCGTCATAACAGAAAACAAGATATCATACCTTCTGAAAAAAGAGAAAAGGGACGATGGATGAAATAATGCGTGCAGGGAAATCAATGCCCGCAGGGGAACCATGCAGGAATGACAATCCGACATAATGAAAACGGAATCCTTTCGGACTCCGTTTTTTGGCTCAGCTTTCAAGCGTCACATGGGGTGCGCTTCTGCGTCCGGTGTTTCCGTTGACCTCTGCCTTCCGTTTCCTTCATGCATGGTCTTCGTCTCATTTGGTACCGTTCGCCGCAGCTCTTTCCAGCACTTGCGTCCTTTCGTTACCGCACCGTTTTATGGACGGCGCTCTTCACGTCTCTCAACCGCTCCTGCTGTGTGTATCTTCGCACCTTCGCTTTCACTTCTTACACCCCGGCCACCGGGGCCCATCTGTGAAATCTCTCATTTGGTGTGCGCGGTACACTGTGCGCTCCTTCGTCTTTCTGTTTCCGCCGTTTCCGGCTTCTGTCTCTGTTTTACGGGTGTGCCTCTCACTTGCTACCTCTACCCGCGGCCTCTTTTCCAAACGGACCAACCAGGTCCCCATCTTACTATCGGAGCTGACGCTCCCCAATCTTCTGGTCCGGACTTAGGTCCGGAATTCTTCGTTCGGGAGTACGAACTCCCAACTCTTCCGCGGGCCCTCGCACTTTTTTCCTTCCCCTCCATCCAAGAGGTTCTTCATCTTCCGCAGGCTTACCCTGCAAAATCTGCTGGATGACTCCGCCAGCTAAGGCGGCTTCTAACCTGGAATCCTGTGCTCTGCTTTTTGCTGAGGTAATTGCAGTATGCCTTTGTTCAAAACCCATTTCAAGTAGGATTTTTAAACAAAACCGGTTTTCCTTCAAAAAAATTTGTGGGATGAAATGAAAACATTTTCTTTTCATGGATTTCGATTACAGAGGGGCGGAAGGTGTTGTATTTTGCAAACAGGTTCAGAAAAACATCATGAAACTTCCCTGATCGTTATGCATATTCACGGAACACAAATAAAGAATAAGAATTAATACATCCCATCAATAATGACAGATCTGAAAGATGTATTTCCGGCCAGAGGGATTGACATCGGATTGAAATGATATCATATTGATATCAGAATAAATCAGGAGGTTCAGTTTATGAACGAAATTATTCTTAAAGGCAAAAACAACGGTTTCGCCGTACTGCTCGGTACGATCGCAATGTACATCCTGGCAATCATGGGAATCTTCACCGGAAAGCCGCTTGTGATCATTCTGTGTGTTCTCTGGCTGGCATTTGGCTGGATCCTCTTCTGCGGTCTCAAGGTACTGAAGCCGCAGGAGGCACTGGTGCTGACCCTGTTCGGTAAATACATCGGCACATTGAAAGAGGAGGGATTCTACTTCGTGAATCCGTTTGTGTCCTCGGTCAATCCGGCAGCTCACACCCAGCTTTCCCAGAGCGGTGATGTCAAGCAGGAAGGCCTTGCACTTCTGACCGGCGGGAATACCAATACATCTCCGCAGTCCTATTCCAAAAAGATCAGCCTCAAGGTCATGACGCTGAACAATGCACGTCAGAAGATCAACGATGTCCTCGGCAACCCGGTGGAGATCGGCATTGCGGTAACCTGGCGCGTGGTCGATACCGCAAAGGCAGTCTTCAATGTGGACAACTATAAGGAATATCTTTCCCTGATGTGCGACACCGCACTCCGTGACATCGTCCGTCTGTATCCGTATGACATGGCGCCCGGCATTGACACGACCGGAGACGGAAGACCCGATGACGGAAGCCTCAGAGGCTCCAGCACGGTCGTTGCGGACCGAATCAAGGAAGAGATTCAGAAGAAGGTCGACAATGCGGGCATTGAAGTACTTGAAGCCCGGATCACCTATCTTGCCTATGCGCCGGAGATCGCGGCAGTGATGCTGCAGAGACAGCAGGCCAGCGCAATCATTGACGCCCGCAAGATGATCGTCGACGGTGCCGTCGGTATGGTTGAGATGGCGCTTGACCGCCTGAGTGAAAACAATACCGTGCAGCTGGATGAAGAACGCAAGGCCGCAATGGTTTCCAACCTGCTTGTGGTTCTCTGCGGCAACCATGATGCACAGCCCGTTGTGAATTCGGGAAGCCTGTATTGATGGCAGAAGAAAAGAAACAGGTTCCGCTTCGGCTTTCCCTGAAGCTCTACGCCGCAATCGCTTCCTGGGCGGAAGATGATTTTCGATCGATCAACGGGCAGATCGAATATCTGCTCACGGAATGTGTAAAGCAGCGAAAGAAAAATGGAAAGTATGTCGGGGAGGAAATCGACAGGCCGATTGAGCTTGATATCTGAAGCGCAAAGAGCTTCAGCCCGCATGAATTCCGGTATACTTGATATATGGTATCTATGATCATCAGTGCGGAACGGAGGTCTCCATGGCAGGCGTGAACCGGCTGGAGCGGATGGTCACATCGGCAGAGGACGGGCGGCAGTATTACCGCATGATCATTCCTGCAGGATGGAAGATTTCAGTTCTGAAAAATCAGAATACATACAACGGCTACGGATTTCCGTTTGCGGTCGTCATCCGGATCACATCGCCGGACGGTTCGTCCGGTGCGATGTACCATTCGACGCTGTTCTTTACGGACGATTACCTGCAGGATTTTCCAAACGGTACGGTCGATGATTTCGGCGTGCTTCACCGGCAGTATGAAGGACCGGAAATGATTGTCGCCGAGCGCGGTGATCTTGCGTTTGGATCGCTGGAAAACGTAAGTGTGACGGAAACTGTTCGGGATCCGGTATACAACACGATCCGGGACCGGCGGGAAGCCGAGATCCGTGAGAAGGAAGAAGCCGATCCGCTCAACGTGGTGGAGAACGTCACCTACACGCATGTGCGCAGGGAATATGAGTTCATGATGGACGGCATTGAATACCGCGGCTGCTTTGCGGCGACGGTTGAAGCGGTGCGCATTGCCCGCTGGAAGAAGGTGCCGGACGATATCGGCATTTCGCTGAATGACCCGAAAATTGCGGCAGTCATTGAACAGAGTTATCCGAACATCCACTACGACACCAATTTCCGTTCCTATATCTATACCGCCAAGTACGGAACGGATGTCCATCTCTACGGTCAGTATGCATGCTTTGCGCCGGCTGCCCGGTATGAAGATGAATACCGCACGGTATTCAGCCCGATGATCCGGGGCGGTGCCGTGATCTGCGATGATCTCAGCGAAGAGTTCCGCATCAACCAGGATGTGATTGACCGCCGCAACCGTGCGATCCGGGATGAAAAACGGCGTATCATCGACGCAAACCGTGAAGCGGCTCAGCAGAAGCTGGAACAGGGAAAGGCATTCCGCGAGGAACTGCAGAAAACAGCGGATACGATCCGTGTGACCTGGTTTTCCGGAAACAACGGAAGCCGGAGGGGAAACTGAGTTATGAGTGATGCAAAACATGCACTGATCATGGAAGGCGGTGCCATGCGGGGACTGTTTACCTGCGGCGTCATCGATGTGTTCCTGGAAGAAGGCATTACATTCGATGCGGCGGCCGGTATCTCCGCAGGTGCGGTATTCGGCGTCAACTACAAGTCCCGTCAGTACGGCCGTGCCCTCCGCTACAACCTTACGTTCAGCCGTGATCCCCGTTACGGCAGTGTGATTTCCTATCTGAAGACCGGTGACCTGTTTGACACGGATTTCTGTTATCGGGTCATTCCGGAAGAACTTGATGTCTTTGACGTTGAGGAATTCCGGGCAAATCCGATGAAGTTCTATATCGGTGCCTTTGATGTCGATACCGGCAAAATGGTCTACCGGGACTGTTCGGAATATACCAAAGAGGATGCCCTGATGATGCAGGCATCCGCATCGATGCCGGTGGTCTCCAAACCTGTTGTGATTGAAGGAAAGCGGCTGCTTGACGGCGGAATCGTCGATTCGATCATGTATGAGTATATGGAGAATCTCGGCTATACGAAAAATGTCGTGGTTCTTACCCAGCCAAGAGGCTATCAGAAGAAGCTCAGTCCGCTGATGCCCGCAATGAACAAACTGCTTAAGAAATACCCCATGGTCGCAAAGGCAATGGAAGAGCGGCCTGCCATATACAACCGTCAGGTCGCTGAACTGGAAGCGCGGGAAGCCCGCGGCGAAACATTTGTCATCCGTCCGCCGGAAAGCCTCGGCATTCACCGGACCGAATCCGACCCGCGTGAGCTGCAGAGAGTGTATTTCATCGGACGGAAGGAAGCGGAAAAACAGCTTTCCGCAATGAAGGAATTTCTGGCGAAATGAAACTGACTGTTCTTACCGACAACAACACGATCATCGACCGGTATTATCTCGGCGAGCCGGCACTCAGTTTTTATCTGGAAGACGGTGACCGCCGGATTCTCTTTGACACCGGATACTCGGATGTGTTTCTGCGGAATGCGGAGGCACTCGGGATTGACCTGCATGCCATAACCGATATCGTGCTGTCCCATGGCCACAACGATCATACTGGCGGCCTGCGGTATCTGCTGGAGTAGATGGACTGCACGAAGGTGCGCCTGACGGCGCATCCGGGCGTCTTTGCCGGGCGCGAATATGAAGGCCTTCCGGTCGGGTCTCCGGTAACGGAAGAAGAA
>JAFOLE010000143.1 GCA_017419465.1 Solobacterium sp.
CAAACTGACGGTACGCATGGCTTATGGATTCCGCAACATACAGAACATGATCGATATGATCTTTCTGAGATGTTCAGATATATCGGTAGATTTACCTTACAGGCTTCTTGAATCTGCCCACACTTCTTGATGAAGCCTCATTCAAAGATTAATAAATTGTTTTGGAGGTTCGGAACATGTTCTCATTTTATGACCAGAATGAACTCAGCCTTGTCGTCAACGACGGTGTAAAGATCAACGAGCTTGCGGAGACGATGCGCGGAACCGCGGCGGTGTTACTGCAGTGCCGTCCGGAAGCCAGCCGGAATGACCAGGTCATCTTCACCGCAAAGAGTGTGATTTACGCGGATGTCAGAGACCTGAACGGACATGCGGATGCGGCCGTTGTTCTGCCGTATAAGGAAGTCCGCTCCATCGGCGTGGAAAACCCGGGCGGACTGATGGGAGAGTCCCAGCTTCGCCTGGATTTCAAGGGCGGCAAATCCATTACCTTTAAATTCAAGGGAAAGGCCGATGTGGCTGCGCTTGGAAAAGCAGTCCTTGCGGTGATCGGCTGACATCATACTGTGTGCACGGCATATTTCATTGGCGCCTCGCCGGAATTTGCGGCGATGTTCAAAGCCATTCAGAGTTCGCCGCTTCAGCAGAAACTGGAACAGGAACTTCATACCTCACTGGTCACGGAAGGGGATGTCTATCCCGGCTCCCTGGCACCGGTGATCGCCCGCAATAAAAACGGCGAAAAGAGTTTCTTTCCGATGCTGTTCGGCTTCCGGCTGAGCGGACAGGGAAACCGGAAGGTACTCAACGCAAGGCTCGAAACGGCCGCGGAAAAACCGCTGTTCAGGGACGCATGGAAGATCCGGCGCTGTGTGATTCCGGCCTCTTATTATTACGAGTGGGCGCATCCCTCCGGACAGAAAGCGATCCGCTATGCCCTTCAGCCAAACGCATCGGACGGAGTATCGCTCTGCGGACTTTACCGGCTGAACGGAAGTGTTCCCGAGTTTGTCATTCTGACAAGAGACGCGGAAGAATCCATTGCCTTCATCCATGACCGCATGCCGGTCATGATTCCAAAAAGGCGGATCGATGACTGGATCGATCCGGATATCCCGGCGGAGGATGTACTGGAAGATCTGCTTACCGCGGTGGATTATCGAACGAATGATTAAAAAGTGCAGGGAATAACTGCACTTTTTACATGGGAAAACGGGTTAATGATGTTACAGGAAATCGCATCCGCAGTGATTGCAGTGACAGGTCGGCAGGACACCGGCATCACTGTCCGGCATGCGGATCTGTCTCCGGATGGTAATGACATCCTTTGAACCGCATTGCGGACACCGTGCCGGATGGGTTGTTTTTACGATGGTTCGTTCCGCAAGGAAGTCCTCATGCGTAAGGGAGTTCGTTGATCTGCCGCGGATCACGTCCTCCAGTTCTTCGTTGATGCGTTCGGGATTGTTGAAACCAGACATGAATGATCATCTCCTTCTGATGTTTATAAATACAGGGATATTCCGTTGAATATCCATCATTCTTACATGCATTAAACGGTGATATCACCCGCAAAGCGGTTTTCCAGAAGCGGAATCAGTTCAAACGGATGGATCTTCGGCTGTGTATTGATGATCTCCGCAAAGGATTCCAGAATCGGGTGAATCTTCCGGGCAAGCCGGTTCAGTCTGTCCTGCTGTTCTGCAGGAACCGTTTTTCCCACATAGTTTTCCAGACGCCCGCCGGTATAACTGCCGTCGCGGATTCCAAGAAAGCGCTCTGCCATGGCAATGTCATATCTGCCGTATGCGGCATGGAGACCGACTGCATCGGCGACCAGTTCATCCCATACGGCACTGATCTTTTTCGGCCACTGTCTGCGGCAGATGAAATGGTTCAGTTCATGGTAACGGCGGATCGTGATGGAATCATTGATCCACTGATCTTCGGAAATTCCGAATTCCCTGCCGTCGACGGCACTGTACGGCCCGGCCGACAGCACCAGCATGGCATCGGTATAGTTGGCTTTTACGGACGTAAACCTTGAGAACTCGCTGTCCCAGTCAGGATCGGGGATTTCATCGGCCTCTGCCTGCGCAAGGAAGGCCTTCCGGTGTGCTTCGATCTTCGGCCAGCTGATCAGTCCCTCCAGCATGGATGCGCCCTGTGTGGCAGGAATTTCAACCGGCTGGCATTTATTCGCGATGATCTGAAGGAAGGTTTCAAAGTCCTTCCGCTCATGCAGGGTTACTGCCAGCACCGGACCGACGGGCGTTTCCTCATAGACCGCAGAATCGTCCGCATGCATGAGAAAATGGGAAAGGGAGTGACTCTCCGGTTCCCCGCCGGAAAGCACGATGTCCCGGTACGCTTCCAGTGCATCTTCGGAAGGCGGGATATACAGCTGCTTATACTGTTCCGCAAGAAACGGCAGGACATCTCTGCCGTAATATGCATGATTTTCTGCCATCGGGTGATTCCTCTGTCTATATTATAATCCTTTAAACTGGACGGAACACCTCTTCGCCGTGATAGGATGAAAGAACACTGGAGAACTGATGTATGCATATGAATGAGATGTGTGCTTCCTGTATGATTTCCAAACAGGAAGCGCTGAGTGATAACCGGGAATATCTGGATACGATCCGGAAGATTCTGGATGAGCATATCGGAGAAGATTCCTCGCCGTATATGGCACTTCGGTTTGCGCAGGCATATGAGAAGTTTTTCGGACCGGCGGAATCCTATGCGGCGATCCGGAAACAGTACAACGATCTGGTGCTGTCCATGGAAGATGCGGTCCGGAAGAATATCGAAGCTTCGGAGGACCCGCTGTTTTCCGCGCTCATTTATTCCCGCATCGGGAACTATATCGACTTTGCGGCGCTGGACCATGTGGAGCCGGAAACCCTGATCCGTCTCCTGGAAGAGAATAAGGCGGATGCGCATGATCATGAGACCTACAAGTCCTTTCTGAGTCAGTGTGAGAATGCGGAGAGCTTTCTGTTACTTGCGGATAACTGCGGGGAAATCGTTCTCGACCGCCTGATGCTGGAACAGCTTCATAAGCGGTTTCCGAAGCTGAAACTGACCGTGATGGTCCGGGGCGGGGAAGTCGTCAATGATGCGCTGACGGAAGATGCGGTATATGCAGGCATCCCTGCGCTTGCGGATGTGATCACCTGCGGATCTGCGACCGGCGGCGTGGTGCCGGCGCTGATGAGCGCCGAGGCGAAAGCCGCTATGGATGAAGCGGATGTGATTCTGGCAAAAGGGCAGGGAAACTATGAAGGTCTGTATGGAGAAGGCTGGCATATCTTTTATCTTCTGTTATGCAAGTGTGAGATGTTTGCACAGCGCTTCAATGTGCCGCGCATGACCGGGATGTTTACGGAAGCGTTCGAATAAGCGGCTTTGAACACAATGCACAATACTGCCGGTTCAGGCAGTGATCCGCAATAGACAATTCTGCCGTTTTTTAATATCATTGCACGGTATCTCTCTGAACGGGATACTGCAGAGTGTATTACGATATGACAACGATTTCTCCGGTACAGTCCGATGGTCTGTATCAGAAAGTGAAAACTGAAATGAAGAACAGAAAGTGGATCCGGATTCTGATTATCCTCGGCGTGCTCGCAGCTGCGGCCGTTCTGTTTTACTATGCCTTCGTTGAGACATTCATTGAACTTCTGCCGATCCTTGAACACGGCAATGTGGATGAGATCCAGAGCTACATGATTGCGCACAACGACGCCAAAGGCATCTTTGCGACGATGTTGCTGCAGTGCCTTCAGGTATGGACGATCGTGATTTCCGGCATTCCGATTCAGGTGGCGGCCGGTGTGGTGTACGGAACACTGAAAGGATTTGCGATGTGTCATCTTTCTTCGACTGCCGCAATGACAGCCTCGATGGCGTTCTGGCGCAGGGCAGGAGAAAAGATGAAGGAGATCCTGCCGGTGGACCGGATGGTTCAGGGAAAGATCCATGAATACCTTACGGCGGATACACCGCCGCGTTATACCACGGTCCTTGCCTGCATGATTCCGATGATTCCCAACGGTCTCATTCCGGTCATGGCAGCCCGGATGGACATCACCGTAAAGCAGTTTGCCTTCGCGGTGTGGCTCGGAAGCTTTCTGAATATTCTGATCTGCTGTGCGATCGGATCGAGTCTCATCAACGGAGACTGGCATATCGCCCTGTTATACACGCTGCTTATGGCGGGCATGGTTGTCTTCCTGAAGGTATTTCAGAAAGAAATGCTCAAGCTTCTGCGGCGCATCGTGCACGGAAAACCAAACAACTGATGATAAGAAACGGGTTTCCACCAGATAGTGTGGACACACCAGATGGTGCCGCCAGATAGTGTGGAGACCCGCCACCAGATCGTGTGGATTTCCTTAATATTAAAAATATAGCGGAGGCTGGAAAGCCTCCGTTATTGCGTGGTCCTGAAATGATGTTATTTGATCATGAAACCTGTCTTATTGATTGCGTACATGATTCGCTTGCGGCGTCTTTCCACATTGCGTATACCTCTGGTGTTGAAGAGAAGTGTAGAGATCGTTGCGTTGAGACTTTCAGCTATACCATTGTTCACTCTGCGGCCTTTATACATCAGAAATGAATTGACGATTTCCTTTCGCCAGTTACTGATGGCTCCAGTGAACTTACTGAATTCTGGAATGTTCGCAAGAACGAAGTCACGGATGAGATCATCCAATAGCTGCGGCGCAGTCTCATATGTGGCAGTCGCATTGAATACTGTGTAGCGCTCTTTGAGGTGCCATGCCATATCGAGCTGCGGATCGATCGAAAGAATCATATCGAGAAGCTGCCGGTAGTTGATATAGCGGCCCAGCTTCTTATTGAATTTTGCCTTGTTATCCAGGTTGATTTCACGGTCGAAGAGTAGAAACTTCCAGTGCTTTAACAGATAATATTCTATAGAGTCAGTATTATATCGTTTCATGATACGGATTCTGAGCTTTGAAAGGCTGTCATTTAACTGTTTGATGACGTGGAATGAGTCAATACAGATGGCAGCTTTTTTCATGTAAATCCGCCCGATGATCTTATAGGTCTTATGCATGTCCATGATCAGGAATCTGACGGTATTAAGCTCGCCAGTGCCCTGAAATGGCTGGAAGTAGTTGTGCAGATAGTTTTTCGTCCTGCTGGGCAGCACATCAATGATCTTGTGCTCATAGAAGTCATAGAAGATACAGACATAATCACTGTCTTTGAAGTCGCTTCCGGGAGAATATACCTCATCAACACAAACGGCTTCCGGAAATGTTCTTCTTGGTATGTGACAATGTTCGTCAAAGATCCTGACTACGGATGAAACAGAGATTCCTGTCAGCTGCGCAGCTTCCTGGAATGTCATATGAGGACTTTTCAGGAGATCCATAACTTTAATGACAGTCTCATAGGAGATCGTTTTCCCGGCAGGGGTCATGTGAAAGTCTTCGGAGAAGGATTTATGGCAGTCTTTACAGTAATAGCGGGGCACTTTCAGATAAACGTCTGTGCTCTCGAACAATCTGTCACTGATCATGATCCGTCTGGTGTAGTATCCGTTTGACTGAATGTGATGAGAAGCGTCATGCGGACATGTGATTCGCGGGTTACGGGCAAGGGTGACATAGATACAGGGATGGCTGTCCTTGTCTGTTGCGGATTCGATTGACTGCACATCCGATGAATTGAGATTAAGATGTGCAGCGAGGATGTGTTCCATATTCTTATCAATCATAAAAACCTCCCTAAGATAACGGACCACGCAAGTCCATTATATTGGGAGGTAATTCTGTGACTCCGTCATGTGGTGTGGATGACCCCCTCCACACGATTTGGTAAAGACCCTCCACACCCACAGAGTTTGGTGGCTATCTTAAGAAACCTGCGGCCGGAGAAATCCGGCCGCTCTTACGTTATAGTTAACTTATACAGCAGGGAGGCTGACTCTGACAGTCTGACAACCGAACATGGAGGATGTGACTGTGAAGAAGATTGTCCGTATTGAACCGCACTATGAACCGCGCATGTGGGGCGGCGGAACCCGCCTGCGGGATGAATTCCATTATGTGACCGATGTGGCGCCGCTTGGCGAAGTATACAATGTGGTCGCCCTGAAAGATCACGCCGACTGCGCCGTACCGGAGATGGGAATGACGCTCTCGGAACTGTACGTGAACTGTCCGGACTGGTTTGACTGTGAAACGGAGGAACTTCCGATCCGGGTCAATATTCTGGATCCGATGGATGATCTCTCCGTGCAGATCCATCCGGATGATGCCTTTGCGAGGAAATATAACGGCGGCCGCGGAAAACCGGAAGCCTGGGTAATCCTGGACTCGCCGGAAGACGGCTATATTGAATTCGGACACCATGCGAAGAATCTTGAGGAGTTTAAATCCATGACGGAAAACCGGGAGTGGGAGAAACTGCTTCGGTATCTGAAAACGGAAAACGACGCGTTTATCAATATTCCGGCCGGAACCCTGCATGCGGTCGGAAAACATGTGGTGCTGTATAACATTTCACGCAACGCGGACTGCACACTGCGGCTGTATGATTATGACCGGATCGATCCCTCCACGGGAACGAAACGGCCGATCCAGCCGGAAGCGGTTTATGAGAACGTAAATCTCCCGGATAAGCTGATCGAGTTTCAGAGGTTTCCCGCCGCGGAGGAATTCGGCTGTAAGGTGACGCGCTACTGGGATGAGCCGGGACTGTACACCCTGATGCGCATTCAGACCGACGAAAGCGGCAGGTTTCTTCATGAACGCTTTGCATTTTATACATGCGTGAAGGGAGAAGGCACCCTCAACGGGATTCCCGTCCGTCAGGGGGATACGCTTCTGGTTCCGGCAGGAACCGGATGGATCGAACTGAAGGGAACCCTTGATCTCTTTCTGGCGTCATATCGAAATATGTACATGTGATGATTCAGCACGAAAAGGAAAACGGTAACTATGACAAAACACTATTACATCGCAAGCTGTGTATTTACTTCCCGCTTTCCGGAGCTCAGTCAGCGGATTCAGGATTATGTGACGAAAAGGTTCGGTTTTGAAATCGTCCGCTGCTGTGTGCCGAGCTATAAACTGTCCTTCTTTGAAGAAAAGATGCCGGAGGGTGCACTGCGGGAGTGCTGGAAGGCACTGCCGGATTCCGGAATGTTTAAAGAAGGGGATATCGTTTATTCCCTCTGCCACAACTGCAATAACATCATTGAAGAAATGCATCCGGGCGTGGAAGTGCATTCCCTCTGGGAACTGATCGATCAGGATGAACAGTTTGTCTTCCCGGATTATGTCGGAATGAAGGCAGCCGTTCAGGACTGCTGGCGGTCAAGGGAGCGGAAGGAAGAACAGGATGCGGTCCGCAGCCTGCTCACAAAGATGAACATCAGTTATGCTGAACTTCCGGAAAATCATGCGGATACGCAGTTCTGCGGAAGCTCGCTGTATCGGAAACAGCCGGAACGGAATCCGAAGCTGGCACCGAAACATTATGTGGAAGGTGCGGCCGGAAAATTCATTCCGCATACGGACGAGGAAATCACGGAAATCATGCAGGAATACTGCAGGGCAATCCCGGCAGATAAGGTGATCTGTTACTGTCATTATTGTCTCGAAGGGCTGCTTGCGGGCGGCGCGGATGCGTGCCACCTTGCATCGCTGCTGTTTCCGGAATCATAAGCACAGACGGACAGGAGATTCTCCTGTCCGTTTCACGGTTCTGTTATGATTAACATGTTCGTTATTCGGAGGTCTATCGATGATTTATACCGTGACATTCAATCCGTCCCTGGATTACATCATTAACGTGGATCATTTTCAGGCGGGAGAAATCAACCGCACCACGAAAGAACTGATCTATCCCGGGGGAAAGGGAATCAATGTATCAATCGTTCTGAATAACCTTGGCTGTGAAACCACTGCCCTGGGATTTCTGGCAGGATTTACCGGGGATGAAGTTCAGCGCCTGCTGGAAGAAAAGGGCGTGCGCACGGACTTTATCCGCGCTGCCGAAGGAACCAGCCGCATCAATGTGAAGATGCGCTCCGATCAGGAAACCGAAATCAACGGACGGGGTCCGGTGATCTCCGATGCCGATATGGACCGGCTGTACGCGCAGCTGGATCGGCTGAAGGAAGGAGACAGCCTGGTGCTCTCCGGCAGTATTCCTTCCGGAATGCCGGAGACGGTCTATATGGATATCCTGAAACATCTTGACGGACGGGGTATTGCGGTGACGGTGGATGCGACAAAGGACCTGCTTGTCCGGGTGCTTCCGTATCATCCGTTTCTGATCAAGCCGAACAATCATGAACTCGGAGAGATCTTTCAAAAAGAAATCACATCCAAAGCGGATGTGATCGTATATGCAAAAAAACTGCAGGAACTGGGGGCGCGCAATGTGCTGGTCTCCATGGCAGGAGACGGCGCGGTGCTGGTCACGGAAAACGGAGATGCCTATTGCGCCTCTGCGCCGAAGGGAACACTGGCCAACTCCGTCGGTGCGGGCGATTCCATGGTTGCCGGCTTCCTTGCCGGTTACCGCAGAACCGGGGATTATGCGGCGGCATTCCGCTGGGGCGTCTGCACGGGCAGTGCAAGTGCATTCTCCGATGCCCTTGCGACAAGGGAAGAAGTGGAAACACTGCTGGCGCAGAGTGCAGACTGTTTTGAATAAGTAAGATGAAGAGGTACTGAGGTCAGTCAGTGCTTCTTTTTATATCCGCAGTCGCAGTAGGGACCGCCTTCCGCAAGTGTATGTTCACGGACAAAGTCGGACGCCCCGGCGGCTTCACTCATCGTATAGTCCAGCCGGCACATCGCCGGAACCAGATCATACAGTCCGAGTTCGTTCATCAGCGTGCAGATGCCGCATTTTGTGAAGCGCGCCTCATAGCCGCTGTTATCCGGATACGGATAATATTCCATATTCCAGGAATACGGATTGCGGTCGGCAGCCCGGAAGGCGGCAGTCTGCTTCATGGACGCAAGATCCTTTGCGGAAAACTTGTTCTTTCCGCTCATGCGGCAGAACCATTTCATCGGGCCGGTCATCATCGCTTCCCGGTAATATGCGGTGGCTTCTTCCACGGAAGGACGTTTTGGCAGACTGCGGAGAAATGCGCACAGCATTGCGCAGCTGACAATATTCATCTGAAAGCGGTCTTCCTTTTCGAACTCCGGAAGCGATGCGATGATGATCCGGTATTTCCTCAGAGCCTTTGTTTTGATTTCTTCGGCCTGCGCATCGGTATAACCAAGCACCGATACAAGTTTCTTACGGAAGGAGCGCTGAAAGAGCGCCCACATGCCCATCGGCATTCCTGCATATTTCATGAACCGTTCCTCCTTTACTGAAAGTCAATGCGGACGATCCGCATCCGCACAAACGAATCACAGAAATGAATCATCAGTTTGTGAAGCGGCCGCAGGGAATCATAGATATCCCGGTAGCCGCGCATATAACTCTTTGAGGTGACTGCCCGGATTTTCGGACTCCATGTTTTCAGATCCGATTCATCTTCCAGCGAGAAAAATGCGCTGACATCTTTAATACCCGCTTCTTTCAGCCAGGTTTTTGTCATCATCTTTGCGCCGCGCCGGTTACAGGAATCAAATACCAGAACACTTCCCGGGAACAGCTCTGCCAGTTTCTGAACGATTGCCTTTACCTGTTCGGTTTTGAAGTAATAGAACACGCCCGCCGCAAAGAAGACAGCGCCGTGTTCGGAAGGAATCATATCCATCCATGCGTGATCATTGAGGTCATGGGCGATGTTTTCCTCCCGCTCCCCTGCAGGAAGCAGGGCATTGCGCACATCGATGACATCCGGCATGTCGATGTTGTATCCATGACAGGTGCCGTTGTCCGTTTTACGGAAGGTGTCATCCAGTCCGCAGCCAAGATTGACGACCGCAGCTTCAGGATGCGTATTGAGATAACTGCGTACTTCAAACATCAGATCGTAGTGACGCTGGGCAACTTCAAGTGCACCGAACAGTCCGAACACGGATTCCATGAGCTTTCGCTTTTCCGCAAAGTCATAATCGAGTTCGCCGCAGATGCGGACAGCTTCCGGATCCTGATACAGATCCGGAAAATGTTCCGAACAGATCATCCGCCCGAACAGCGGAATGACCAGTGTTTCCTGAATCGTATTTTTCTCAATATGATATGCCATAGGTATCAGCCTCCCGGAATCATGAATTCTCATATGTTAGTATACTCTAACTAGTTGGGGAGGGACAGGAAATTACAATGTCGCTTCCGAGGCGACCGCAGGAATCATAATTCGACTTAGACTGAAGCTGTAAAGGAGGAAACAAAGATATGATAGGTGCAATACTTGGAGATATGATCGGTTCGGTTTATGAGTTTGACCGGGGAAACAAAACAAAGGAGTTTCCGCTGTTTGTGCGGAAGTCACAGTTCACGGATGATTCCGTGATGACCATAGCGGTTGCGGAAGGACTGATGGAGGCAGGAAATCATTCCGATCCGGAAGTCATTCATGAAACGGTGATCCGTTCCATGAAGAAATGGGGCAGGGCGTATCCGGATGCCGGATACGGCGCAGCATTCATTCACTGGCTGTTTACGGATTATACCGGTCCCTACAATTCCTGGGGAAACGGTTCGGCCATGCGGACATCCTCAGCCGGCTGGCTGTATGACACGATGGAAGAGACACGTGCCGCCGCAAAGGCAGCCGCAGAGGTGACTCATAATCATCCGGAGGGAATCAAAGGGGCAGAGTCCGTCTCCGCCGCAATCTTTCTGGCACGGACGGGACATTCAAAAGAAGAAATAAAAGACTATATCGTGCGGGAGTTCGGGTATGACCTGTCACGGACCTGCGATGAGATACGTCCCGGATATCATCATGTGGAGTCCTGCCAGGAAACGGTTCCCGAGGCGATCACCGCATTTCTGGAAGGCACGGACTTTGAGGATGTGATCCGCACCGCGGTTTCGCTCGGCGGCGACTGTGATACCCTGACATGCATTGCCGGAAGTATGGCGGAGGCGTATTACGGTGTACCGGAAGATCTGGTAAAGGAATGTGAGAAACGCATCACGCCCGAAATGAAGGCGGTGCTTGAGAAGTTCAGAAATACAATCCGGACATCCCGTCCGGAATAATCCATGCGGGCAGACATCGTCTGTCCGTTTTTAAATAAAAAAGCCTGCGCAGGGCAGGCGTGCAAGGAATCAGAGGCTGCGTACTTCGTTCTGATAGCGTGCGTAGTAGTAATGAAACAGCAGATCGAAGAAATAGGACATCCCATAGCGGGTATAGACATTCCGGATCGTTGTGAGCGTGCGGTTGCTGGGAAGGTATTCCCCGCTGAGATAAAAGATATAGTCATAGGTCGGCTCAAACAGGGTTGTCCGGTTCAGTGTGACAAGTGCCTTGTAGGCTTTTACTGCCTGCATTTCCTCATTGATCGTCAGGGCATAGTTTCCGGAGGCGGAACAGGTAATTACACAGTCATGCTCATCCAGGGTGTTGATGACATCCGGATTGGTATGCGCGCTGCTGGTGACGATGCGTACCAGCCGGTTCATGGAAAGCATCTGCTGCTGGAAGATACGGGCAGAGGAACTGCTGTCTTCCGCACTGATGATAAAGACATTCGCACTGTCATGAATGGTTTCCGCAAGCCGGGAAAGACGCTGCTTTTCCGCCATGGCATTGATATCCCGCCATCATTGATGTGACGGAATGCATCAGATAGTCCGGATAGTCCGTATGATCGGCATAGGTGTGGTAGGAGGCCTGATGGCTGTATACTTCCGCGGTTGTTTCCTTGAGCGCGGTGAAGGTTTCGTATCCGATGGACTTGATGAAGCGCTGCACGGAGCTTCTTGAGGTATAGCATTCCTCCGCAACCTGATAGATGCTCATATCGGTGATCCGGTTGAAGTTTTCGAGGAAGAATTTTGCGAGTACCACGTTGATGTCGCTCTCATCGTTGGAGTTGAGAACCGCAAGAAAGGAAGTCCGCGGATTAAAACGGATCGCATTGTACTTTTTGTCTTTGTTTGCAGCCCCCATATATTTATGTATAACACTATTTAACAGAAGAAACAGAACTGTGCATTTTGTGAATAGATACAAAAGTGACAAATATCACAAATTGTCACTTTTATTTATGTCATGCATGCACGTCTCCTGTAAGCGGTATCAGAATCTGATACCAAACCGGGCATGGGGGTTCAGAACATGAACCTTTTTGAAAAACGCCCTCCGCTATTCTTTGAGTGTCAAGAAAAGGAGACGTATATGAAGCACAATACCAATCCCGTATTTCCGAAAGGATTCTTCTGGGGCGCTTCTTCCGCCGCATGGCAGGTAGAAGGCGCGACCGGTGAAGACGGCCGTACACCGGCAATCATCGACCTGAACTCCCAGACCAAGAAGCCGTTTGCGGACAACAGTATCGCCGCAGATCACTACCATCATTACAAGGAAGACGTCGCGCTCATGAAGGAGTGCGGCTTCACCAGTTACCGGTTCGGTATCTCCTGGTCAAGAATCATTCCGGGACCTGACCGCAAGGTCAATGAAAAGGGCATCGAGTTCTATGACAACCTGATCAACGAACTCAAGGCTGCCGGAATCGAACCGATCGTTACCATTTACCACTATGACATGCCGGTATGGGTCGATGAGAAGTTCGGCGGCTGGCATGACCGCGGTATCATCGATGAATTCGATTACTACTGCCGTGTCCTGTTTGAGCACTTCGGCGACCGTGTCAAATACTGGCTCTCCATCAACGAACAGAACATGCAGATTGTGTATGGAAAATGGCTCGGTGTTGCCAAGGGCCTGACCGATGAGGAATGGGAAGTTCAGCGCTGGCAGATCAACCACATCATGAACATGTGCCACGCCAAGGCAGTCATTGCCTGCCATGAACTGGTTGAAGGCGGAAAGATCGGCCCGGTTCCGGGATATGTACCGATTTATCCGAAGTCCTGCAAACCGGAAGATCAGATCGCCGCAATGAATGCGGAAGAGCTGACCCAGAAGGTGTGGGATGACCTGTACGCATACCGCGAATACAGCACCTTCATCAAAAACTACTGGGCAGAGCGCAACATCGATCCGAAGATCATGCCGGGTGACATGGAAGAAATCGCAAAGGCAAAGATCGACTTCTTCGCGATCAACTGTTACCGCAGCGATGTCGGCATGTGGCCGGATCCTTCCTATGTACAGGAAATCGGTCTGAACAAATACGGCCGCAAGGGTGAATTCGTCTATACGAATCTGCCGGGCGAGTATGCACTCGACCGCAACCAGTATGTCGAAACGACCGACTGGGACTGGCACATTGACGGCGTCTCCATGCGTTACACCATGCGCTACATGTGGGACCACTACCATCTGCCGATGATCATCACGGAAGCCGGCTTCGGTGCACATGAAGACCTCGATGAAAACGGTGAGATCCACGATGACTACCGCATCGAC
>JAFOLE010000020.1 GCA_017419465.1 Solobacterium sp.
ACATGTCCTGAGCCGGCTTCTGCTGAAGCGGCTGCGCTTCCCGGTAGATCCCCCGACACCGGGGTCCATGTATTATCCGCCGAAGTGGAGCGGCTATCTTGCCTTTGCGGGATTTGTCGGCTACTACTATTCGGTGTTCCGTCCGCTGCCCGATCCGCTGATGCAGAGTGCATTTCAGGGACTCGGCATGTGCGGATTTCTCTACCTGCTTGCGTACGGATATATCGCAGTAATTGTGTACATGCAGGTGCGTAACCCGAAACTGCGGGGACTGGGGATGCTGCTGGGACTGTTTGCGATGTTCACCATGCCGGTATTCCTTGTAATTTTCGGTTTTCTGTATATTACGACGGATGTGCACCGTCGTCTGATGGAAGGAGCGGCCAATGCGAAAGAGTCTCAGTGAAACACGGCGAATTCTCATTATAGTGACCATTGTGGAAGCACTTCTGCTGTTTTTCTTCCGGGCCGGACTTGACCGGATGATCCTGCCGGCGGTCATTATTCTGATCATTCAGGTTGCGGCGTATTTTTATCTGACCGAGCGTTTTGAATCCATGATGGAAGAACAGGCAATCGGTGTCCGCGATGCGCTTGGCGTAACGGCGGAGAAAACATTTCTGTTCGGCGAGATCGGTCTTCTGATGTATGACGATGACTATGTCATCACCCAGATGAGCGAACTGTTTGAACAGCGCGGTCTCAATCATGTCGGCTCCAAGGTGCTCAGCTGGCTGCCGGAAGTGGATCCGCTGATCTCCGGACAGGGCGATACCGCGACGGTACAGCTGGATGAGCGGATGTATGAAATCACCCGCCGGGAAGATGAACCAGTGCTGATTTTCCGTGACATTACCGAACAGCACAACGCCATGCTTTCCTACAGTGAAGAGCGTCCGGTCATCGGTATCGCGGTGCTCGACAACTACGACGAAGTCACACAGTATGAGGATGATGCCTCGCTGTCAAATATCAACGCAGCGGTCCGCACCCCGCTGACGGATTATTTCCGGGAGCGCGGAATCCTGCTCAAGCGGATTTCCAATTCCCGCTATTTCATGGTGCTGAACGAGAAGATGTTCTCGGATCTTGTTTCGGATCACTTCTCGATTCTCAATACGATCCGCCGTTCTGCCGCAAAGCAGGATGTCGCAATCTCACTGTCGATGGCCTTTGCGCGGGGAACCGAGCGGCTGGAAGAACTCGATGAGATCGCGGTCAAGCTGATCGATCTTGCGCAGAGCCGCGGCGGCGACCAGGTCGTTGTCCAGCAGGCAGGCGGCGAGGTCAAGTACTTCGGCGGCTCCTCCGAAGCGACCGAGAAGCGCAGCCGTGTCCGTGTGCGTGTCATGGCCAATACGTTCCGTGAACTGATCAGCCGTTCCAGCAACGTGATCATCTGCGGACATCGCAATATGGATTTCGACTGTGTCGGCTCCGCAATCGGTGTTGCCCGGGCAGCCACAGCGCTGAACAAGCAGGTATGCATTATCGGAAAGACCGGCGGAATCGAAGAAAAACTGGCGAAGGTTCTTGCGGAAAATGCGGAGGAACTCAACCAGGAAGTCCGTTTCGTGACGGAGAGTGAGGCAATCAACCAGCTTCAGGCAAATACCCTGACCGTCATGGTTGACCACCACAACATCAAGCAGTCCAACGGCTCCAAACTGCTGGAGAGCGCATCCAAGATCGCGATTATCGACCATCACCGCAGAAGCACGGAGATGGGCGTCAAGCCGGTGCTTGTCTATATCGAAGCCGGCGCAAGCTCTGCGTGTGAGCTGATTACAGAAATGATGCCGTATATCTCTTCCCGCATTGAGATTTCCGAACTTGCGGCGAATATCATGCTGGCAGGTATGACGATTGATACCAACCGCTTCCATGTCCGCACCGGTGCCCGTACCTTTGAGGCGGCCGCGGCACTCCGCAAGCTTGGCGCAGATCCGATGCAGGTGGATGATTATCTGAAGGATACCTATGATGAACTGACACTGAAGGCATCCTGCATGTCCAAGGCAAAGCGGCATGACAACGCAATCATTACAATTCCGTATAAAGACGGCGTGCTGACCCGTTCCCTGATGAGCCAGGTGGCGGATCAGATGCTGGAGATTCAGGGCATTGATGCGGTCTTTGTGATCGCCGATGACACCGAAGGGGAAACGGCGATTTCCGCCCGCTCCAACGGCAAGGTCAATGTCCAGCGGATCATGGAGGCAATCGGCGGCGGCGGTCATATGACGGCAGCCGCAGTGCAGCGCAAACGCTGCGATATTGATGATCTCGAGCGCGAACTGCTCGAGAAGACAGAAGAGTATTTCAGGGAGGTACGCAATGAAGGTAATTCTGAAGAGTGATGTCAAGAAACTCGGAAAAAAGGGTGACATCGTAGAAGTGGCAGACGGCTACGGCCGCAACTATCTCGTCGCACGGGGCCTTGCGGTTCCCGCAACCGAGAAGAGCCGCGAAATTCTTGCGGAACAGAAACAGGAAGCTGCGGCGCTTGACGCAAAGAACCGGGAAGCCGCAGAGAAAGTCGCAAAGGAATTTGAGACCTTTATGCTGGAGTTCCAGGTGAAGTCCGGCAAGGAAGGCCGTGTATTCGGCTCGGTATCCACCAAGCAGATCACGGAGGAACTCGCCAAGCGCGGCTATAAGATCGACAAGCGCAAGATCCTTGATACTGCGCCGATCGGAAGCCTTGGCGTAACCAAGGTCCGTGTTGAACTGTACAAAGGCGTCATCGGCACCGTGCGTGTCAATGTGAAGGGCAGCGAGTAATCATGACACTCGCCGCGCTGCCGTCCGCTCCGGAAGCCGAAGCTGCGCTTCTCGGAACGATGCTGATGTTCCCAAATGCAAGCCGTATTGCAATCGAGGAAGGTGCTTCCGCGGATGATTTTTATAATGAGCGCCACCGCATGATTTTCAATGCGATGCAGGCGCTGTATTCCGAAAACATCGGTGTGGACCCGACGACGGTCGCAACCCGTCTTCAGGAAGAGGGAACCTTTGAAAAGATCGGCGGAAACAACACACTCACTACGCTGATGAACGCAGCGGTCACCAGCGCCAATACAAAGAACTATGTGGAGGCACTGAAAGCCAAGACTCTGACACGCCGGATGATCGAAGCCGCAAGAGAAATCTCTGCCGCAGGTCTTGAAGGCGTTACGGATATCAATGAATATCTCGACAATGCGGAAAAGGCAGTGCTCGGCGTATCGCGGAGCCGTCAGACCGGAGAATTTCATACCTCCCCGGAACTGATGAATACGGTCATTGACCGGATCCACAAACTGTCTTCCCAAAACAATACGGTTGTCGGAATACGCACCGGATTTGAAGCACTGGACCGTGTAACGCATGGTTTCCAGCGCGGCGATCTGATTATTCTTGCGGCCCGTCCTTCCATGGGAAAAACCGCAGTGGCGCTGAACCTTGCGCTGAATGTCGCAAGCTATCAGCCGCAGGAAGCGGTCGCCATCTTCTCGCTCGAAATGAGTGCGGAATCCCTCGCCATGCGTCTGCTCAGTGCGCGCAGCCGCGTTGCCGGTGACTATCTGCGTACCGGTCACGGACTTACGACCGATCACTGGAACCGCATCAATGAGGCGGGCGACAACCTGAGCAGCACCAAGATTTTCATCGACGACAAGTCTGCCATCAAGGTGCCGGAGATCTTCTCCAAGTGCCGGCGTCTGAAGAATGAGCACGGCCTGTCACTGATTCTGATTGACTATATCCAGCTGATTTCCGGCAATTCCTCCGGACGCGGCGAAGTAAACCGCCAGCAGGAAGTATCCGATATTTCCCGAAGCCTGAAGGCGCTCGCAAGAGAACTGGATGTGCCGGTCATTGCGCTTTCGCAGCTTTCCCGTAACGTTGAGAGCCGTGAAGATAAAAAACCGCAGCTGTCCGACCTCCGTGAATCCGGTGCCATCGAGCAGGACGCGGATATCGTCATGCTGCTGTTCCGCAAATCCTACTATGACGCGGAAGCCAAGCAGGAAGCGGAGAATACCGGCAGTGAGGAACTTGAAATCAACATTGCCAAACATCGTAACGGTGCCACAAGGCGCATCAATCTTGCGTTTGAGGCAAAC
>JAFOLE010000144.1 GCA_017419465.1 Solobacterium sp.
ACGAAAAAACTGCACGAATGTTTTCTCGTACAGTTTCATCATATTATCCGGAGATGTGCTGCGCCGCTTACTGGATCCGGCATTCCGTCACAGTGGATCCGATTTCACCGACTAGGTGGCTCCGCCGCACCGGCATTTGCATTGGGGGTACATATCACGGACAGTACCGGTACTTTTTCATATTGTTATGTTTACTGTTTTCCGGCTGAGTGTGATTACCCTTCCGCCAAGCACCGCATGCCCGGACGCATCCGCACGAATCGAAAGTGTTCCGCCCGGCTGCTTCAGAGAAAGATATATTTTCTCATTTTTCTCTCTTGCCATCCAGCAACCGATTGCGGTGGTTCCGCTTCCGCAGGCACTCTCCCAGCACATAGTTCCGGCACCCGGCACATAGACCAGCGGCGTAAGTACGGAACGTTCCCGATCCAGATACAGAAGACCGATTGCGTCTGCCTGAAGTGCGGCACAGCGTTCTTCTGCCAGCTGCTCGGCGTTGTCTTCCATTCCCTGCTCGATGATCACATGAGTGATGCCGTTAAAATGGACAGCCGGAAACTGTTTCCCGTCCGGCATGAATACAGTTTCGATCGAAATTGGCGCGGGCATTTCCACTTCCGCATCCCAGGATCCGTCGTCGTTTCGTTTCACGCCGGCGGTTATCGGCTGTGACATGTCCTGAAATAATACCCGGATAGTTCCTGAAATCATTCCGCTCTGTTCTGCCTGATATACTGCAGCGCTCATGGCCGCATTCCCGCAGAACTCTCCCCCTGCCATGCGCAGCGTGATCACATGATCCCCCGGTATGCTCAGAAAACCGGTCTGTTCTGCGGACGGTTCTTCCTTCATCAGTGCTTCCGCGATCCGCGGCTGTTCAGTCACATCCACCGGCGTTTCAACCAGGATCGTGCGGTTGCCGCTGGGATCCATGAGGACATAGGAAATCTTCCGGCTCTGGGTCATTGCTGGTAATTCCTCAGGAACTGTCTTGTACGCTCCTGTTCCGGGGCTCCGAATACCTTTTCCGGGTCACCCTGTTCGACAATTACACCGCCGTCCATGAAAATCACGCGGTTGGAGACAGCCCGTGCAAACGGCATTTCATGTGTAACGATGACCATTGTCATCTTCTCTTCCGCAAGCAGACGGATAACCTTAAGCACTTCTCCGGTCAGTTCCGGATCAAGTGCCGAGGTAGGTTCATCAAAAAACAGAATATCCGGCTCCATTGCCAGTGCTCTTGCAATCGCCACACGCTGCTGCTGGCCGCCGGAGAGCTGTTTGGGATAGGCATCCGCCTTATCCTCAAGTCCCATCTTTCGGAGCAGTTCCATCGCTTTGGCACGTGCGGTTTCCTTTGGCTGTTTCTGAATCGAAACCGGCGCATCCATAATGTTTTTCAGAACGGAAAAGTGCGGAAACAGATTGAACTGCTGAAATACCAGCCCGAACTGTTTCTTTGCCTTGCGGATATCCGCCGGACCGGCATAAACCGCTTTTCCGGAGGAATCATTCTGCGCCGCAATGACATCCCGATAACAGATAGTTCCCGCGTCAATGGTTTCGAGAAATGTCGCACACCGCAAAAGCGTGCTCTTTCCGGAACCGGAAGGTCCGATAATACTGACAACTTCACCGGCGCGGACAGATACACTGATATCTTTCAGTACCTCTGTTCCGCCGAAGGATTTCTGAATGTGATCCATCCGAAACAGAATATCGTCATAATTCGATCTGCGTTCTTCCGTCATATCGATCCCCCTAGTCATAGTACTTGAACATCTGCTCAACGGCTTCCATACCGAATGCCACGGCGTAGTTTGCGACAAAGTAGAACACACCCGCAATCAGAAACGGCATGAAACTCGTCTGGGATGATGAAATCTGTTTGGCAATGGAAAACACCTCACTGTAGGCAAGCGCAAAGGCAAGCGACGTGTCTTTGACAAGCGTGATCACTTCATTGGTAACAGCCGGAAGAATGGTTTTTATCACCTGCGGAAGAATGATCTTGAAGAAGGTCTGCGCTTTACTGTAACCGAGCACATCCGCAGCTTCATACTGACCGACCGGAATCGCCTCGATGCCTGCACGGTAAATCTCCGCAAAATATGCGGCATAGTTCAGGGAAAATCCGAGGATGATCGCGGTAAACCGGTATCCGCCGATCGGCATCCGGAACAGATAATACGGGCCGAAATACCAGACCAGCAGCTGAAGCATCAGCGGTGTTCCGCGCATGACGGCAATAAATATTTTGGTAAGAATCTGTACGATACCGATTCTGCTTTTCCGCAGCATCATGACGACCATGCCGAGCGGAAGTGAAAACACCAGCGTCAGCACAAAGATTGCGATCGTCCGCAGCATCCCCGGCAGCATCGTCAGGAACATCGTTGATAATGTCATAGAGAACGTTCTCCTTTGCCGTTACAGCAGGATTGATTACTGCTTGTTTTCGTTTGCGATTAGATAAGAGCCTGCCGTAACATCGATCGCAATGGCGTCGATTGCGCCGGCCTTGAGGTCATTGAAGGCAACGGTATAGGTTTCATATACCTTCAGCTCATTAAATGTCGCCGCAAGATCTGCCCGGTCGCCTTCAAGCATATCCGCCGCAGAGGTGGAAATCTGAACACCGACGGTCTTCCCCGCAAGATCCGCAAGGGTTTTGATTCCGGAGTTGCTGGCGACCATGATCATCTGTGTATTGGTGGAATAGGTAATACCCCAGGTATACATATCCTCACGGCCTTCCTTGGTAAATCCGGACCAGATGCAGTCACAGCTTCCGGCGTTGAGTTCCGCGTCCTTGAAGTCCCAGTTGAACGGAACCGGCTCATACTTCCAGCCGAGGTATTCGCAGACTGCCTGTGCCATTTCCACGTCAAAACCGCCGACTTCACCGGCATCGTTCAGATAGGAATACGGCGGATAATCAAGATCAAATCCGTGTTTGAAGGTATAGTTGGGATCACCGGAACCGGGTTGCGCAATTTCATCATCGCTGATGTCTTCAGGGCTCAGGCTCAGATAATCCTTGATATCCGGATAATTCTCCGCAATGGATGCGTAGGTTCCGTTTTTCACGAGCGCCTTTACTGCCGCGGATACCGTCTCCGCAAGTTCTTCGTCCCCGAGGCGGAATCCGATCGCATAGTTTTCCGTACCGAGTGTTTCATCCAGAAATCCGTATGTGACGGCTTCTGAAGAAGTGGATGATGCGCCGCATGCCGTGAGAACAACACTGCACGCAAGCGTAAGAATTGTACAGAGTATCCGTTTCATAGAATCTATCCTCCTGTGAAAGACTATTAATCTTTCAGACTGTTTTATGAAAACATGAAATCTTCGAGAAGTAAAGATTTTCAAATTTTCAGAAAAATACTTTTCGTTTCCAATAATACAGAAAGATACAGGCAGAACCGTTTTTTTAAATCCAAACGCTTCCAAATATAAAAAAAGACGTGCCGCCACGTCTTTCCTTTAATCCTGTGTTACTGCCGAATGATCTTCAATCTTACGGATTGTTGTATGTCCGTCTCCGGACGGAGACGCAAGATACAGCGCCGGGTTCTCTCCCTCAGCTGTGTATACAAACGGAAACTCGATCGTCGTGCCGATGCCGAAGCGTCCGTCATTCCGAAGCACGATCAGGGAAACGGAGTTACACGATCCGAGTCTGTGTTCCAGTTCCGTTTTCAGCTCACGCACTGCCGTTTCAGCCGCTTCCATCGGCGACATGCCGTTACGCATATACATGACCGCACGGAAGCTGAGCACCCCTTTCATGATGTCTTCGCCGACACCGGTCGCCGCAGCCGCACCGATCTTCGAATCCGCATAGTAGCCGCTTCCGATGACCGGGGAGTCACCGACACGCCCCTTCTTCTTCAGAAATAAGCCTGAAGTGCTGACACCGGCACACATACTTCCGGTATCATCCAGCGCAAGTGCGCATACGGTGTCATGACCGTCATAGGAATACAGTTCCTGATTCCGATTCTTTTCCTTCTGATAACGCGCAAGGCTTTCCGCCGTCAGATTGTCCCGTTCCTCAAATCCGTGTTCCCTGGCATAGACTTCAGCGCCTGGACCGACAAGAAAATTATTGAACGGCGTATCTTTCAGCGATCTTGCGATTGCGACAGGAGAACGGAATCCTTCGATGGAGCCGACCGCTCCGAACCGAAGCGTATCACCGTCCATGAATCCTCCGTCGAGCACAGTATGCCCTTCCGCATCCGGAAGCCCGCCGTATCCAACGGACTGAAATGCCGGATTATCTTCCACGTTCTGAATGCAGTGAACTGCGGCATCCCCCGCAGAAGCATGATTTGCCAGCTGCTGTGCAGCTTCCAGGTTTCCCTGAAACGACATTTTCCATGTCGAAAGAATCGCCCATTTCATCGATCTGTTACCTGTTAAATGCGTCCGGAAGATCATTCTCCAGAAGGATCGTATCCTCCGGCGTCGTAATCCGATACACAATGTCAAAGGCTTCAGTCACCTTATCGACCACAGATACATGATCCATATCAAATCCGGCAAGCTTCAGCCCTTCCAGGATCGGTTTGGTCTGATGCGAACCGACAAGGATCACATCATCGGCACGGCCCTTCATGCGGGCACCGAATTCCCGGTTGATTGCCTCCTGCTGGTCGCCGAGCTCAATCATACCCGGTGTAACAACCACCCGCCTGCCCGGCATCATGGCCAGTACATCCAGCGCCATTGCGGAGCCGCTCGGGTTTGAGTTGAATGCATCGTCAATAAACATGCGTCCGTTGATGATCCGCTGTTCGAGACGATGCTCAACCTGTTTCATCTGCCGTACGCCCCGCCGGATGGCTTCCCACGGGATTTCAAGATGCCGTGCGACAGCGATGGAACAGAGAATGTTCAGAATATTCAGTTCGCCAAGCAGATGGGTTTCCATGGGATATTCTTCACCATGGTATACGACCGTGAACTTCATCCCGGTCGGACTGTAGGAAACATCCTTTGCGGTATAGTCCGCATCATGATGCAGACCGTAGGTTGCGGTCTTTACCTTTGACTGGATCTTATAATTGCGGATAAAGTCATTATCCACATTCAGAACACCGAAGCCGTCTTCCGGAAGCAGTTCGATTTCCTGCATCTTTTCCTTCGTGATGTTCTCCTGGGAACCGAAGGTCGAAAGATGCTGGGGACCGATGGAAGTAACCGCTCCGATAGTCGGTTTTACAAACTCCATCAGATAGGTAATATCACCGACATGGTCCGCGCCCATCTCACATACAAACACCTGATGGATCGGTTTCATCATCTCACGGATCGTCCGCGTGATTCCCATCGGGGTATTGTAGCTGGCAGGTGTGATCAGTGTATTGAAATGCTGGGAAAGCACCGCATTCATGATGTTCTTGGTTGTCGTCTTTCCGTAGGATCCGGTAATGCCGATACGGATCATGTCATCATGCTGGGCAAGGATCCGTTTGGCATCGTTGACAAAGCCCTGGTTGACCCGTTTCTCAACCGGTCCGGTAATCAGTGCCATCGGATAGATCAGCAGCCACGGCCCGAAATAGGAAAGCGCCAGCATCAGCCACAGATTAAACCTGCGGTAACGGAACAGCAGCCAGAACTGTATCAGGAGATACAGAACCGCAAGCACCGCGATCTGACGTTTGACACGGTCACTGTATACAAGCGGTTTGATATAGGTTGCCTTCGTCTCCCGCAGGATCAGAATAACCGCAAGCACGGTTCCAATCAGAATGCAGAACAGCAGCACATGGTTGACGGAAAGTCCCATACAGGCAACCGCAACCGCTGTAATTACGGCAGCCGGAATGATTGCCCGTTTTGCGCCGCCTTCCACGTTTTCCATGACCCAGGAAGAAAACCGTCCGAGTTCGTAACGGTTCTGCTGGAACATATGAAGCGCATGCTTGGCAGGCACCAGCGCCGCAAGAATAATGATTATAAAATAGACAACTCTCATAACATGTCTTCCTTTAAGAATGCATCAAGCACACGGTTGAACCGCTCTGCCTGATTCCAGTATGCAAAATGGTCATCCCCTTCAAAAATCGCAAGGCCTGCATCCTGCATTTCGCGTTCCATCTGCTGGCCCATCCAGAGCGGCGCCGCAGTGTCGTTGCTGCCCCAGACAAGAAGAACCGGGCAGCTCACTTTGGGCAGAAGCGGACTGACATCGTCATTTACCACTTTAACAAAGGTTTCCCGCATCACGCCGTGCGCATTCCGGTAATCCTGTGACCCGGAACGGTCCTGCAGTTTTTTCAGGGCTTCGTCCTGGTGCGCAGTCTTCAGGATCCACTTTGCGGCCTTATATGCCTTCACCCGCATCTTCTGGGCATTTGACTGTTTCGGCCGGATTCCGGCAGCGCCGGTCAGACACATTTTATATACGGGATGTTCCGCCGCATAACGAATCGCGGCACGGCACCCGAACGAATGGCCGATCAGAATCGGATTCTCAATTCCGTTCAGCCGGATAAACTCCGCAAGAAACTCCGTATATTCATCCATTCCCCATGCGACAGGAGGCTCATCGCTTTCACCGTGTCCGGGGAAATCAAGATTCCATACAGAAAAGAACTGGTTAAGATGGTTTTCAATCGCAGACATCATAAACATGTTCTGCCCCCATCCATGCAGCAGGATTACATCTCTTCCGGTTCCGGTATGGCGGTATGCGGTTTTTACCCCGCAGATGTTCATCGTTGTATCAGTCATATCTCCGGTTATTGTACATGAAAAACAGTCTTCCGTTAAGACTCCGGAGGACTGTTCCTGCGTTCATTCTTTTCCTGGCGTTCCATCCGGCGGATCTCTTTTGCCTTCTCGCGCTCTTCTTTCTTCTTTTCCTTCTGAATGGCGCGGATTTCCTTCTTCGGAAGTTCCTTCCAGATCCGGAAGCATACCCCGTCTGCGAGATTCTCCGCTTCAATGCGGTAGCCATAGGTTGTAACGATCTTATAGACGATGGAAAGCCCCAGGCCAAACTGTCCATCCGTACCCTTTTCGTATGGATGGAAGAGCTTGCTGATACGGTCTTTATCGATCGGCTTGCCGTCGTTGATCACCTTGAGTTCCCCGGGGTGCAGTTCAATGGTGATCGTCGAAACCGCATACCGAAGCGCATTGTCTACAAGGTTCTCCACAACGATGCGCCAGGGATCCTCATCACCATGGAATCGGACGCCTTTATCCAGTTCCCGCCGGAACGTGATTTCCGGGCGGATTACCTTCAGCGAAAGGAGTGCCTTGTCGATGACTTCCGACATGACAAGCGTATCCCCTTCCTCACAGTCATCCAGAAGATACCCCATCTTGTTCAGCGCAATCAGGGAGCGTACTTTCTTCTCAAGCCGGTCGGCATGTTCAATGATCACATCAATGGATTTCTCCAGGGTTCCGTACGGATAGATGCCGTCCTTGATGGATTCTCCGTAACTGCGGATCGTCGCAATCGGCGTCTTGAGATCATGGGAGATGTTCTGTATCATCTCCTGTTTTTCCCGGTTCTGTTTCTGCAGTTCACTGTCCATTTCACGCAGCGCGTCCGCAACCTCACCGATCTCATCGTGACGGTTGACCGTCAGTTCAGCCGGTTCGTCATTCTTGATTCTGGTGATGTATGCCTTGATCTGATTCAGCGGATAGATGATCGTCGCGACCCATACCGTCAGAATGACAAACAGCACAATGGCAATCATCATATTCGCATTGACGATATTGTTCACCAGCATACTGCGGAACTGCGATTCTCCGGCAGACGAGATCATCGTCACAAGGTAACGCCCGTCCTGCACTCTGGAAATGGTATACAGCACCGTATGGCGTCCACCGGTTTCTCCGAACTGATAATCCTTCATTCCGTCCGCCGCTTCCGGCAGATGCATGCGGATGTCTTCCGACAGCGCATCACTCAGCAGCTCATCTGCCTCGCCGGCATGTCCGCCGAATGAGCGGTCGGTATTGTCATAGAGGACATGAATGATGCCGTTCTCCTCATCAAAAAAGTCGACCTGATCAATATGATTCACAGAATCGACGTAATACGCCGCACGGATATGCGCCGCATGCAGCATGCGGTACATTTCGGCAGACGTGAACTGATTAATACCCGGTGTGAGAAAGGCAAAAATGAAAATCGTCAGAACAGAGATTACGAGAAAAAGAATTGTAACCAGCTGCTGGGTCAGGGAAAGCTCCCGCAGCCATAAGCGAATCCGTTTCATCAGCCAAGCCGATACCCGAATCCATAGATCGTATGAATGTTCAGATCCGGCATCTTCTTGCGCAGACGCCGCATGGTATCATCCACGACACGGTCACTGCCGTAGTAATTCGTTTCCCAGACCTGTTCCAGAATCTGTTCACGCGAAAAGGCAGTACCGGTGTTCTTTACAAACATCATCAGGAGTTCATATTCTTTCGTGGAAAGATCGATCGACGCTCCTGCCGCATCGGTTACCGTGCGTTTGACATCGTTGATGCGGTAGCCGTCAACCGTGATTGTTTCATTGTCATTGCGGTATGTGCGCCGCATGATGTTATTGACGCGGAGAACCAGTTCCTTCGGTGAGAACGGCTTGGTGATATAGTCATCGCTTCCCTTTTCAAGGCCGATGATCCGGTCAAATTCCTTGTCACGGGCAGACATGAAGATAACCGGAACATTCGGGTTCTGACGGCGGATTTCCTCAATCAGATCGAAACCGGACTTGTCTCCCAGCATGATATCCAGGATCCAGAGATGAACATCATCGTCACCGGTATGAATCGAGGCATCATCAAACGTCAGATACGAGCGAACCTCATATCCTTCCTTCTCCAGATATCGTTTGACAAGCTCATTCAGATCGCGCTCATCCTCTACAATACTGACTACCCGCTTCATGGTTTCAATTCTAGCACAAGAATATATGCATTCACACCGCCCGGACAAAAAAGAAACTGAGCACCTGTCTCAGTTTCTTTCTTCGTCTGCGATATTCTGCCAGCCGCGAATCAGCCGATATTCACATCCGCATTATCGCTGTTTCCGCCCTCATCATTGGTCTCGCCGAGGACGTTCATCTCAAATGTCGGTTCTGTGAGGGAATACTTCACAAGACCGCCCATCGGCTGTTCGACTTCGAGCGGGAATTCCTGAATGCCCGGCTTCGCGTCTTTCATATCAACATAAACGTTGATATCATCCGCGGTAATATTGGCGATATTCGCTTCCGTACCGAAGACGGTGACACTGGTCGTCGTCTTGTTGTCGGAGGTGGAAGCCTTGTAGTTGTTGACGTTGTTGCGGTAATTGATCTTGACGTCATCAATTGTCCGCGAGGAACCTTCTGCCAGTTTGATGGAAACCGTAATCTGGTTGATGTTGCTGGAGTTGACTCCTGCCGGAAGTGTGATCGGACGCATGATCGTCGAATCCTTCGTAATGGTGGAGGCATTCAGTGTTACAACAACCTGATCGATCTGGCCGAGAACGGATTCCGGACCATAGATCGTAACGGACTGCTGATCCATCTCAATACTGTCGATTGCCTGTCCTTCCGGAATATCACCGGTAACTTCGACCGCAATCGGTACGGTCTTGTTCGGTGAGGTGACCGGTACGGTTACTTCAATGGTGGACGGATAGATATCCGCAACAACCGGAAGACCGTTTGCGTCATAGGCGACAAGACGCGCATCCTGTGTGAAGTCTGCAGTCTGTCCTGTGACATCGATCAGCGCCTTGATGAACGCGATGGAATTCAGCGTATCCTTCGATGCACGTACGTTGACCCGGGTGAATTCAAATACCGGCGTACCGACCGAATAGATGTTCTCCATCTTGTCGAGGTTGATGAAGTCATAACTGAGATCGTATGCCTGCGTGGTCTTCTTTTTCAGTGTTACCACTGCAGTGCTCGGATCGATCTTGATGGAAACGTTGGCGCCATAGCCTTCCGCTTCAAGCTTGACTTCATGCGTGCCTTCCGTAAGACCTTCAAGATCCGCGAAGATCACGCCTTCCACATTGGCGGCACTGGTAACGCTGGTCGCATCACCGGTAATCGTAATGTCGGCGGTTTCCGGAAGACCCGAGAGTTCGAAGGTATCCGCGTTGTATTTCGCGGTTACCGTAACATTGCTTAAATCTTTTGCGGTACGCAGCGTATTCGTATAGATGGATGCACGGCTGTTGTAATTTACAACGGCATACATCATCACTGCGAGAATCAGCGATACGAATTTGGAATATCTGCGGTTGAAGAGTGTTTTATCAATGAAGGATGAGAACCAGCGGATAATCCGGACCGCATTGTCACCGATGTGCTGATAGGTATTGGCGACACGTTTTGACTGTCCTGCAATCCGGTTGGCAAGTTCTGTCTTGCTTTCCTGTTCCTGGTTATCGAACCGTCTGTCTTTGTTTTCTGACATTATCGGTTACCTCCTTTTTTCTTGGAGGATTTATCCCCGTCTTCAAGTGAATCAAGCATCTGGAATGTCTTTGTCAGTTCATCGTTCATACCCATGATCTTTGAAAGATCCAGCTTGGTGGTGTCGAACTGATGCGACTTGTCATCCATGATGACGCCGCTCGGATTGACCGGCTGTTCCGGCTTGCCGGACAGCTGTCTGCGGGCAGCTTCACGCTGTGCCTGAACTTCTTCGGCAGTCATGCGGCGGTTGCCGTTGGCAGTCTCTGCGGCAGCACGCTGCTGGGCCTCACGCTGCTGCGCTTCACGCTTCTGAGCCTCACGCTGCTGAAGTTCCCGCATCCGCAGTTCATCTGCACGGCGAACGCGTTCTTCCGCTTCCTTGCGGAGTGCTTCCTTGGCAGCTTCATCACGAGCCCGCTGAATCTCTGCCATTTCCGCTTCCTTGGCACGAACCAGTTCTTTCTGTGCCTCCATTTCCGCGCGCTTGTTTTCCTCAAACCGATGTGCTGCGGAATGTTCCGGATAACTCGGAACCGGACGTTCCTTCTTGCGCGGAAGCTTGATGTCATGGGCACCCTCTTCAATGCGCTTGATACCGGCATCCGGTGTTGCATCTTCCTTCGCCGGTGTTACCTTGTCCTTTTCTCCGTTGACGACTTCTTCAACCGGAATCTTTTCACGCTTTGCCTCCTGGCGCTTGATTGCCAGTTTGGAAATCGTACCGGTGATGCCGGTCTTTGCCTGCTCATCCGGTTTCTTTGCCTCGGCATCGTCAATGATGACGTCACGCGCGGATTCATTGTTCAGCTTCGGACGGTTCGTCGGTGTAACTTCGGTTTCTTCACCGCAGATTACACGCAGCAGATAATCACGCAGCTGCTTGCGGTTTACGGTTGTGATCGTACCGGATTCCGTGATGGAAATCGCTCCGGTCTCTTCAGAAACAACGATTGTCACCGCGTCGGTGATTTCCGAAATACCGATCGCCGCACGGTGTCTTGCACCGTAGCGTGACGGCAGTTCAAGATTTGTCGGCGGGAAGTATGCACTCGCGCAGGCAATCTTGTCACCGCGGATGATGACCGCACCGTCATGGAGCGGTGTGGAAGTGACAAAGATGGATGTCAGCAGCTCCGCTGTAACATCGGAATTCAGCTTTGTGCCGGTCGCAATGAAGTCTTCGAGCGTATGGCTCTGCTCGATGGAAATCAGCGCACCGGTCTGGTCGTTGCTCAGCAGCATCGTCGCCGTCACAATCTGATCGACGAGGTTCTCCTTCTCGTTTCCGGTCAGGGTCGTGATCCTGGTAAATACATTCGTCTTGCCAAGCCGTTCCAGCACAGATCGTATCTCCGGCTGAAAGATGATAATGATCGCAAGGAATCCCCAGTTAATGAAGATGTTTGTGACATAGGAAACGGTCTTGAGACCGAGCAGTGTCGCAAAGGAATCAATGATCAGTATCAGCAGAATACCTTTGAAAATCTGTACGGTCTTTGAGTTGGACTGTACGAGACGGATCGTATTGTATAGGACCATCCACATGATGAAAATATCCAGAAACATGATCGTAATCGTTCGGATATTCTCCAGTGTCAGATTTACGTTATAAGTTGACAAGGCAAAATACTCCTTTCGGAAAGTTATTATATCATCCCGCGCGCGTATATAACAGGCAATGATCGGAATCCGTGTCTGTTTTTACAACCGATTCGATACTGCACGCATACATACGGTTCATCCCCTGCGTCCGGCACGGAAGGCATCAATTTCCGCTTCGATCAGCGTATAGTCCCGCTCAAACAGCGCATGAATGATTTCCTCATGCACAAGATCTGCGGGCAGTTTCTCGAGAAGCTTCTTCTGGACGAATGTCTTTGATTTTTCGCGGTATTTCGGCATGCCGTTTCGTTCCTGTATCAGGACGAGTTCCGGCCGCCACAGCAGGCTCAGCTGCTTTTCAATTTTACGTTTCGGGTTGGGTTTTGCGCTGCGCATTTCATAAAAATCCATGCGTCCCCGGTCCAGTTCAACCGTGACGATGCCCCACCATTCCGGAACATGTTCGGCGATATGCCCTGCGTGACGCGTTCCGGCAACGATGATGTTGAAATCATAATAGCGGTCATAGTCCTTCACCTGGTGCGGAAGCCGTACATAGGTGTCCGCATCGCTTTTGATTTCGATTCCGATCAGCCCCTCTTCCGTGACTGCCACTACATCTGCGCGGCTGCGGCCGATCTGTTTTTCTTCCAGAATCCGCACCATCGAATGATTCGCTTCCAGCCATTCAAACAGCGGTTCCCGGATATCCTTGTCCAGCAATGACATGAAGTCATTTTACTTCATCCGAGAGGTTCCGCACATAAGGAAAACCCGGCCGTGCCGGGTTTTGCGGTTATGCATTGCCTTCGCCTTCGGTATAACTGGCATTCCAGCCGGCTACACGGCCTTCTTCATCAGCCGGTCCGCTTACATTGCCGGCACCGAACTGCGTTTCGTAGAGTTCCGTATAGACACCGCCCTGCCGTACAAGATCGGCATGCTGGCCGCGCTCCACGATCTCTCCGTTCTTGAGGACAAGGATCTCATCCGCCGCAAGGATCGTACTGAGCCGGTGGGCAATCAGGATCGATGTCCGGCTTTCGATCAGCGGATCGATCGCATCCTGAATCTTCTGTTCACTGATCGAATCAAGCGCCGAAGTGGCTTCGTCAAAAATCATCAGGGCCGGATCCTTAAGCAGAACGCGGGCAATGGAAATACGCTGTTTCTCACCGCCGGAAAGTTTCAGACCGCGGTTGCCGACGATCGTATTCATGCCGTCCGGCTGTGCTTCGATAAAGTCGTAGATATTTGCCTTGCGGCAGGCCTCGATCAGTTCCTCATCGGTCGCATCCGGCTTAGCGTACAGAAGATTGTCCCGGATGGTTCCGTTGAACAGATAGGTATCCTG
>JAFOLE010000145.1 GCA_017419465.1 Solobacterium sp.
GACAATCTTCTTCGGATTGCGCTTCAGTTTGCTGATCATATCACCAAAACCAAACATTGTATTTACCTCTTCTCCTTTAATTCACTGACATTATAAATGGAAAACGCTTTCACTGCAGTCTTTTTTTCAGTACATTGTTAAGCCTTCCGTATGATTTTCGCAAAATAGAACCCATCGCTGTCTTCTTCAAACGGAAACAATGTACGTTCCTCCAGCAGTTCATAGTCCGGCTCTGCCGCAAGAAACTTTCTGACCTGCCCTTCATTCTCCTTACGGTTCAGCGTACAGGTACTGTAGACAAGAATTCCTCCCGGCTTCAGACAGTGGGCGCTCTCCTTCAGGATCGTATCCTGGAGCGCTACGATTTCATCCAGCATCTGCGGGGTCACATGGAACCGTATCTCCGGCTTATGGGAAAGATCTCCAAGGCCGGAGCACGGCACATCCGCAAGGACGCGGTCATACTTGCCGATATCTTCCTCATGCACTTCAGCCGCATCACGCACGGATGCCTCGACAATTGAGACACCGGTCCGTTCCATCAGTTGAGAGATCAGACCGACCCGTTCTTCATAAACATCGCCGGCTTTAATTGAGCCCTGATTCTGCATGGCGCAGGCAATCTGCTGTGTCTTCGTTCCGGGAGCCGCACAGACATCCAGAACCTTAATGCCGGGTTTTACATCCAGACTGCGGATCACATGCTGGGAAGTACGGCTCTGAATCAGAATCGTTCCGTCTTTCAGCCAGGGTGTATTTACAAGATTGCCTTCATACGTAAAGCAGTCTCCTTCCAGCATGGTTACCTCCGGAAGGCTGCGGATATCGTTATCCGTTTTCAGCGTATTGATCCGGCCGTAAACCTTCGGACGTGTCTGGTCATATACGGCAATCTGTTCCGCAATATCTTTTCCGTACTGTTTCTCCCACATCCGAAGCAGAAATTCCGGATGGGAATACAGAATCGATTCCCGCTTGGGCCAATCCCCTTCCGGAACGATTTTCCCGCGTTTTGCGACATTCCGCAGCACCGCATTTACAAATCCGCGGTCACGTTTAGCGGCAGCTTCCGCCGCTTCATTGATTACCGCATAGGACGGGATCCGGTCCATGTACTGAAGCTGATATACGGAAAGATTCAGCAGTACCGCTGTATTTCTCCGCACACGTCCATGCGCAAGGTCCTTCCACTGATATTCAAGCAGTGAGAGATTGCGCAGTGTCCCGTATACGATTTCGGTAATGAGCGAACGGTCTTCCGCAGAAAAGGAATCCGGCATCTTCCGCATCAGAAGACTGGCATATCCGCCTTCATAGATCACGCGATACAGTACATCGCATGCATAACTTCGTGCATTCATGGTTGTATTACTCCAGCGTCATCGGATTGACATCAATCCGGATATCTTTTTTTCGAAGGTCAGGCATTGTTTCAAACAGGCTGCGCACCGCTTCCCGCATGGCATCAAGATTCTGTCCCTTGAGAATCAGCCGGCTCCGGAAGCTGTCACGCCGGCGCGGAAGCGGAATCACACCGATCGTACGGAACGGTCCCTGCAGTCCCTGCAGCATGGCATGTGCAGCTGCTTCACATGCCTCTTCCTGGCGGGAACTGACCGTCAGAGAAATCAGGTAGGTATACGGCGGCTGCATTGCGGCATGACGATAGTTCATTTCCATCCGGAAAAACAGTTCATAATCCTGCCTTGCGGCTGCTACGACCGCATAGTGATCCGGGTCGAATACCTGCAGTACGACTTCGCCTTTCGTATCTGCCCGGCCGCTTCGGCCTGCCGCCTGCATCAGAAGATCAAAGGTCACTTCACAGGAACGGTAATCCGTACGGCTGAGCCCTTCATCCCCGTTGAGAATACCGACAAGCGTAACATCCGGATAATCCAGTCCTTTGGCAATCATCTGCGTGCCGACCAGGATATCCGCCTCATGCTTACCAAAGGCATTCAGGATCCGTTCGTGTCCGTTCTTTACGCTGGTCGTATCCGCGTCCATGCGAAGAACCCGGGCTGACGGGAACCGGTCTTTTACTTCCTGTTCAAGTTTTTCGGTTCCGAATCCATATGTCGCAAACCCTTCCCGGCTGTGACAGGACGGACATTCCCGCGGAATCGGAAACGAGGCACCGCAGGAATGACATACCATGGTTTTGGTCGCATGGTGATACGAAAGCGTGATATCACAATGCCGGCATTTGAGCGGTTCCTTGCAGGAACGGCACCGCAGCATCGTATGATAGCCTCTCCGGTTCAGAAGCAGGATTGCCTGCTTTCCCTGCCGCAGCGTTTCTTCCAGTTTCTGTGCAAGCACATCGGTAATGATATAGGACTGTCCCTGCTTCATCGCATCCCGCAGCGGAACGATAGTCACTTCCGGCAGCGTATTGTTCACACGGGTTTTCAGGGTCACAAGATGATAGACATTCTTCAGTGCGCGGGCAAAGGTTTCAAGACTTGGCGTAGCCGAGCCGAGCACGAGTTTGCAGTGATGATATTCTGCCCGGAAGATTGCCGCATCCCGGCAATGATAAGCCGGCTGGGAATCCTGTTTATAGGACGGATCATGTTCTTCGTCCATGACGATCAGTCCAAGGGACTGAAACGGCAGGAATACCGCACTGCGGGTTCCGACCACAACCGCTGCCCGTCCGCTTTTCACCATGCGGTACTGTTCATATTTTTCCTGCGGATTGAGTCCGCTGTGATAGATCGCAAGTTCTTCACCGAAGCGCTCGGAAACACGTGAGATCATCTGCGGGGTCAGCGCAATTTCCGGCACAAGAATCAGCACCTGTTTTCCCTGTTCCAAGGCATGACTTGCAAGACGCAGATATACTTCCGTCTTTCCACTTCCGGTCTGACCATGCAGTAAATAGACCGTGTCACTGCCGCTTTCGATTTCGGAAACGGCTGCCTGCTGTTCTGCATTCAGTTCCGGACCCGCTGTAACGATTCCGGTTTTCACCGAAGCTGCTTCCTTTTCCATGGAATAGGTTTCCGCAGCTCCCTTTGTCACAAGTGCGCGGGCCTGATTCGGATATTTCTGCCGCAGTTCAGCATATTTCATCGGTCCGTTGTCGCGCAGAAAACAATACGCCTCCAGTTCCTTCGGCGTAAGGCTGACTTCCCCGTCACACAGACGGATCCACTTTTCCTCAATGATGTGCTGGGAGGTGGTTTTTGGTTTGACCTTTGACGGCAGCATCACCTGATAACAGGAAATCATGGTACTCAGCGTATCCTGTTTCATCTGCCGGGCCAGTTCCGCCAGTTCTTCCGTAATCAGCGGTTCCTGATCAAGGATCTGATCCACCGGTTTGATCTCACAGCCAAGCCTTTTGCCCGCTTCCTCCGGCGTCTCATCGGTTTCCGCTGCCTGTTCCACAAATCCGAGCACACTGCGATGATTAAAACTGACCATCACGCGGATGCCCGGGACGGCAGGTTCTTCGGAATAATAGGTAAAGGTCTGATCGATGGAACGGACCGGATGTTCGATATAGCAGTCAAGCAGATACATGGCAATATTTTACCGCATTGCGGTACCATTAGAAAAACAGGAGGTTTTGCATAACTATGAAAAAACTCGGAATTATCGGCCTTGGCCATATGGGCATGGCAATCGCCAAAGGCGCTGCAGCTTCCATCGGAGCCGGTGAAATCGCCGCCTGTGATCCCTCGCCGGAAAAACAGAACGAAGGAACCTCGCTTGGCTTTACAATGACCGGAAGCGTTTCGGAACTCTGCGGGATTGCGCATATGATCCTTGTCGCAGTCCGTCCGCAGGACATTTCCGTCCTGCTGGAAGAACTTGTTCAGACTAAGCCGGAGTGCCTGCTTACCATTGCGGCCGGAATTCCGATGAAGCGTTTCTCAGACGCTATGGCTCCTCTCCCCATCATCCGCGCAATGCCGAATACCCCGCTTCAGCTTGGCGAAGGTGCGGTGGCGCTTTGCCGGAATGAACTCTGCGGCGATGCGGATTTCAACTTTGCGATGGACCTGTTCCGTACCATGGGGAAAGCCTGTGAAATCACGGAAGACCATATGTGCGATATCATTGCCGTCAACGGAAGCACCCCTGCCTATTTCTACTACCTTGTGGAATGTCTCCTTGAGGATGCGGTACGCCGCGGCATTGATGAAGCGGATGCCCGGGAGCTGATTGTGCAGACCATGATCGGTAGCGGAAAGATGCTGATGGCAGGCAAAAACAAACCGATCAGTACGTTTGTGGATGAAGTCTGCTCCAAAGGCGGCACAACCATCGAGGCAATCAACGTCATGAAGGCTGCCGGCTTCAATCAGATCATTCAGGACGCAGATACCGCCTGTATCCGCCGGGCAGAAGAACTCGGAAAGTAACGTTCTCTTTATAAAACACGGCTGCCGGAACCATTCCGACAGCCGTTTTCATTTTCATCAGTTTCTGCCGCGCAGGGTGCGGTACACTTTCAGAACTGTACTTCTCCCGTTGAATACATCCGCAATCGCATCCACCGTATCCCAGGTCGCATGAGAGCTCACCCAGAAGATACTGCGGACCGGGGCTTCAAGGATCATATCCTCACTGACTCCCTTGCCGGAAAGCCGTGACTGCGCAAAGGCAATTCCCTTCCGGATCAGCTTTCCCATTCCGCTTTCACTCAGTTCCGCAACCGAGGAGTTGCCGGTAAACGGTTTTGCCGGACGGACCGGCGGAATGGATCCGCCGAGGATACGCGCAAAGTCCTCCCTGGAAAAGCGTTCCGTTTCCTGCGTATCCGCCTTCAGATAATCCGGCGGGATCAGCGAATACGGATGCAGGGTTCCATCGAGGAACAGCGCTGCCTCACAGCGGATATCCCTGCTCGAAGCACCGATCAGAATGCGGTACTGCCCTGCTTCGACGCTCCAGTCGTGTTTCTGTACATCGTAGTAGGAAAAACTGCGTTCATCGAGCTGGAAGGAAACGGTTTTCGTCTCGCCGGATTTCAGATTCACTTTTTCAAACCCCTTCAGTTCTTTTGTACAGCGGGCAATCTGACTGCGGTCTTTGGCGATATACAGCTGAACAATTTCTTTTCCTTCACGATCGCCGGTATTGGTGACCTGCACGGCCGCAGTAACCTTCTGTCCCTCGTTTCTGACGGTAAGGTCATGGTATTCATAGGTCGTATAGGAACAGCCGTGCCCGAATGCAAAGGCAGGATCGATTCCGGCCGCATCATAATAGCGATAACCGCTATAGATGGATTCCCGGTACTGCACCTGCAGAAGCAATTCCCGGAAACATTCCGCGGAAGGAACATCCGCAAGCGTTTCCGGCCAGGTTTCCGCCAGTTTTCCGGATGGGTTCACCTTTCCGCTGAGCAGATTCCAGGCAGCCTCTCCGCTGCGGCAGCCCGCAAGATACATGCATAAAACCCCATTTACCTCATTCCGCCACGGCAGTTCCACCGGAGCGCCGCATTGCA
>JAFOLE010000146.1 GCA_017419465.1 Solobacterium sp.
CTGATGTTCATGGGCTCCGGCTCGATCCGGAAGGAGGAACTCGGGCCGATCGTGGAATATCAGGACATGATTGAAAACACTCCGTTTGATGATTCTCTCTGGATGCTGGAAGTGACCGGAGAACAGCTGCGCCGCATGGTGAAGTATGTGCTGCGGGATGAGGCGTGGGAAGGGCATACCGAGTTCTATCAGTTTTCAAAAGGCATGCGGATACGTTATCGGAAATCGACGCATGAACTGGAGGAGTTCCGCTTCCGCGGGGAAGATATCCGGGATGATCAGCACATCACGATCGCGATGCAGGACTATCACTACAACAATTTCGAGAAATTCTTCAATGTGCCGCTTCCGGAAGTGAGTCTCAACCGGAAGCCGCGCGTCGTCGCAACATCCGTAAACAACATCGTTGAAGAATACTTTTCGACTCATCCGAGACTGGATTCCCATGTGGAAGGACGGATTGAAATTCTGGATTAGGGAGTTGTCCTGCCAGGCGGAGTTCGAAAGGGGTATAATGTTCTTATCAATGTTTTGGGGGAAAACCTATGCAGAATAAAGTGAAATGGTCATCCATCGCATCCGCGGCAGTTTATATTATTGCCGGTATCGCATCACTGCTGTATCCGGGACAGATCAGTGCCATGTTCTGTGATCTGTTCGGAATCGCGCTGATTGTTTACGGCATCATCAACATTGTGGTTTATTTCCTGATCGATATCAGAGAGTCTTTATTCCGCAATGACTTTTCTTCCGGCATCATCAAGATCCTGCTTGGCGTAATGGTGATCTATCATAAGGAAATCTTCCGCGACATGATCCCGTTCCTGCTTGGCATCGCAGTGATCTCCAGCGGATTTTCCAAACTGCAGGACGGCGTGGATTCTGCGCGGATCGGATTCCCGAGCGGCTGGCAGTTTGTCATCATGGCTGCGATTTCCATCATCTGCGGCGTTGT
This sequence comes from Solobacterium sp., assembly GCA_017419465.1. Classification (GTDB taxonomy): domain Bacteria; phylum Bacillota_I; class Bacilli_A; order Erysipelotrichales; family Erysipelotrichaceae; genus Bulleidia. The sequence goes on from JAFOLE010000146.1 coordinate 956, forward strand.
CCTGATGGCCGGATTCATCAAGGAAGAAAGCATGTTACTGCAGGTGGCAGGAGCGGCTCTGCTTTACAGCGGAATCACCGATCTTTACGCAACGCTCTTCCTGACAAACAAGATCAATAAATTTCTGAAGAACGGCGGCGTTGTAAAACCTCAGCCGTCTCCGGCACCGACTCCGGCAAAAGATCCGAAGGAACCGGAGAGCACCGCACAGTATGTCAACTGGAATACCAGTGCGGAAGGCATGGAAGTAATCCGGGAGGAACCGGAGGAAGCACCGATTCCGCTGAACGGACCTGCCGTTCCGGAACTTCCGATGAAGGAAGAAGCTCCGGCGGAACCCGTTGAAAAGCCGGCTGACCCGGCAGAGTAACACAGATGAGAATGCGGAGCGATCCGCATTTTTCTGACACCTGAGGGAACTGCCTGCGCAGGCGCAGAACTTTTCATTCCTTTATAAAGTTATTAAAATAGTGGGGCGGAGGTCATTTGTAGTTATGTTTAATGACTGGTTAACAATCGGCCCGTTCACGATCCACGGTTATGGCGTGATGATCGGAATCGGCATTCTGGCTGCGTTTTATGTCAGCGAACGGCAGGCAAAAAAAGTCGGCATGAGTCCGGATGAGGCAAGCAATCTGATTTTCATCTGCCTGATCACCGGATTCCTCGGCGCGAAGATCACATATATTCTGACAAACCTGCAGGCATTCCTGCAGAACCCGGCATCCTTCCTCAGTTCGGACGGATGGGTTGTATGGGGCGGCATTATCGGCGGTATCATCGGCGGCTGGATCTGGTGCAAGATCCGGAAGCTGGACTTCATGGCTTATTTCAATCTGATGATTCCCGTTGTGGCGCTGGCGCAGGGATTCGGCCGGATCGGCTGCTTCTTTGCGGGCTGCTGTTACGGAAAGGAAACGACCGGCCCGGGAATTGTATTCCCGCACGGTTCGCTTGCGCCTTCCGGCGTCAAACTCATTCCGACCCAGCTGATTTCCTCGCTCGGTGATTTTGCGCTCTTCTTTATCCTGTATCGGATTTACAACGATCCTGAACATCGGGACGAGACTGCGGCGTGGTATCTGATTCTTTACAGTATCGGACGCTTCCTCGTGGAATTCCTGCGCGGTGATGAGATCCGCGGATTTATCCTGGGACTTTCGACATCCCAGTTCATCTCGATATTCATGTTTATCGCCGGCGTGATCCTGCTTACGGTCAGCCGGAAGAACCGGACACGTCGTTCGGAAACAGTGGAGGCCTGAACAATGAAGACAATCGTATACGGAAACGACCACAGCGGTGTGGAACTGAAAAAGGAACTGATTCCCTATATTGAAGCCAAGGGATATCAGGTGATCAATGTCGGTACGGATACCACGGAGTCCGTGGACTACCCGGTCATCGGCGAAAAGGTTGCGAATATGGTTGCGGAAGGCAAGGCCGACTTCGGCATCGCCGTCTGCGGAACGGGACTTGGCATCAGCCTTGCATGCAACAAGGTGAACGGCATTCGTGCGTGTGTATGCTCGGACGCCTATACCGCAAAGTATTCCCGGCTCCATAACAACTGCAATATTCTCTGTTTCGGGGCGCGGGTCATCGGACCGGAGACCGCAAAGATGCTGATTGATGAATTCCTGGATACGGAATTCGAAGGCGGACGCCATGCGCGCAGAGTGGACCTGATTACGGACATCGAGCGCAGAAACAGGACGGCAAAATGAGGCGGTTTCGGGGATTACTGACAGCGCTGGTTGTGCTTGCGGCCCTGTACTTCATGCCGTTTGTGACGGTCGAGGCATCGGATGATGCCGGCCGGACCTGGCGGGTACCGTTCGGCACCGCATTTGCGGCAAAGAGTGACACGGACATTACCTTTTCCGGATACCGGAGCGGCTACTCTCTTTCAAAAGACAGTGAGAACGCAATCCGCTCGGGTGAAGAGATCAAGTGCTACGGTAATACGTATTACTACCAGGAGGACAAGGACGTTTCGCTGACCGGATACACGGTACAGAACGGATTTCCTTCTGCGGTGACCTACCACTTCGAAAAGGGCAATGCATGTAAAGGCTGGACGCTGGATGATGAGGTGGCCTGGGAAGTCGGCGCGCTGGAAGATGCGGATATGACGATCGATCCGATGAAAGCGGCGCAGGATCTCGAATGGTTTGTAATTGTGGACGGGAAGGCGCTCAATCCCGGCATCTACAATGATTTCTCGAGACTTGTAAAGCAGGGCGTCTATTCCATCCTGCGGACGATGATCGTTGAAAACGGAGAGGTCAAGCTGATCGATATCCAGCTGCTGGAAACACCGGTCGAACAGCAGACCGGCGCCAACAAACAGGAAGCATACTACCGCACGGCGGTACGCACGGCAGAAGGCATAGAGGAAAATTATTACACAAGGTACAGTGAGACGGCGGAAACAAACCCGCGCCGGGTATCCGTTTTTGAAAAGGACGGCGAGGGTGTAGAGCACGAAACCGTGTTGTTTACCTACAGCGTCGGTTGAGCACGCATGTAAAATTTATTGAGACGATGCACAAAAAATGTGGAATAATTATTGGTATGGAATCAAGGGGGCAGAAATTATGAAGAAACCTGAGTTCAATGGAACCGTAAAAGACAAGCGCAGAGAACACAAAACATTCGGCGGATATGTCGTCGAATACTTATATGGCGCAAC
>JAFOLE010000147.1 GCA_017419465.1 Solobacterium sp.
CCGGTGCTGCGCAGATGGATGGTGCTATCCTCGTCGTTGCTGCAACTGACGGACCGATGCCTCAGACACGTGAGCACATCCTGCTCTCCCGTCAGGTAGGCGTTCCTAAGATGGTTGTATTCCTGAACAAGTGCGACATGGTCGACGATGAAGAACTCATCGACCTCGTTGATATGGAAGTTCGTGACCTGCTCTCCGAGTATGGTTTCGACGGCGAGAACACACCGATCATTCGTGGTTCCGCTCTCAAGGCTCTTGAAGGCGATCCGAAGTGGACACCGGCAATCAAGGAGCTCATGGACGCTGTTGACAGCTGGATCCCGACTCCGGAGCATGAATTCGACAAGCCGTTCCTGATGGCTGTTGAAGACGTCTTCACAATCACAGGCCGTGGTACTGTTGCTACAGGCCGTGTAGAGCGTGGAAAACTGAACCTCAACGATACTGTTGAAATCGTCGGTATCCGTGAGACAAGGAGCACAGTCGTTACCGGAATCGAAATGTTCCGTAAGACTCTTGACTTCGCTCAGGCTGGTGACAACATCGGTGCGCTGCTCCGTGGTGTCAACCGTGACCAGATCGAACGTGGCCAGGTTCTTGCTAAGCCGGGAAGCGTTACTCCGCACACCAAGTTCAAGGCTCAGGTTTACGTTCTGACAAAGGAAGAGGGCGGCCGTCATACACCGTTCGTCTCCAACTACCGTCCGCAGTTCTATTTCCGTACAACGGACGTTACAGGCGTTATCCGTCTGCCGGAAGGCACAGAAATGTGCATGCCTGGTGACAACGTTGTCATGGACGTTGAACTCCTCGCTCCGATCGCTGTTGAGCAGGGAACAAAGTTCTCCATCCGTGAAGGCGGACGTACCGTTGGTTCCGGATCCATCGTTGAGATCACTGAGTAATCCAATCGATACTGAAAGACAATCTCCTGACGGAGGTTGTCTTTTTTTATGCAGATTGGCGGACGCCACCGGTTCTGCCTGCGTGTATACTGAACATAAGGAGAACCTGCATTATGACAAATCTGAAACTGGCGGGGATTATCGCACTCATACTGAACGGAATCGGTGCTCTGGTTAACTGGCTGTCGTTCCGTTCTTCAAACTCGCTGCTTATAAAACTTAATACCTTCGGCGGGGAGATTACGATTGAACACGGATTCGGGGGAATCCGGGCAGTGCATATTTACGGGATGACACCGGATCAGCTCACAACGCACTCCGTGCAGTTCAGTCCGGTCGGATTTGTGATTTCGTTTCTGCTTACACTGGCAGTCGTATATCTGATCCTGCTGGTCTTCCGGCGGGTCCGTACGGCATCCTGATTCCATGCGTCAGTCGCCGTGTGTGGATTCTTTCCGACATGGTCCGTATATTAGACTGAGTGCGAAAGCACCTGAGAGAGGGGAAAATTTCTCATGAAAGAACTGAATCGTGCTGCATTGAAAGACAGTGCAAAGGCGCTGTTGAAACGGAATTACTGGAAAATGGTCGTTGCCGGTTTTGTGCTGGCGATGGCAATCGGCGAAGCAGTACGGGTAACCGTTACCTATCAGGCTGACGAGCTGCCCGAAAAGGTTCGCGCAATTGCGGCGGTTACCGCTATCCTCGGGACAATTATCGGAATTGTCCTCACGCTGTTTGTCCTGCATCCGCTGGAATACGGCGGAACAAAATTCTTCCTGCATAATCCGGACGGCAACGGCGATGGCACGCTGAGTGACGGATTCCGGGGCGAAAACCTGAAACAGTCTGCCCTGACCTTCCTGTACCGTGATCTGATGATCTTCCTGTATACGCTTCTGCTTATTATTCCGGGAATCATCAAAGCCTATGAATTCTATTTCGTGGCACCGCTGACCGTGGATCATCCGGAGCTTTCTCCGGTGGAGATCGGCGATCTGTCCAAAGAGATGACAAAGGGCCGCAAGATGGAACTCTTCAAGCTGGATCTTTCGTTCATTCTCTGGAACATCGCCAACAGCATGTCCCTGGGTATTATCGGAATCTTCTTTTACTACCCGTACCGGTACCAGACAAAGGCACTCGCCTACCGTGAACTGGTAATCGAAGGCGCAGATCCGACCCGTCCGGCACACTGATCTGCAAACAATCTGTACAAAACGTCCGGAATCAAAAACCGGGCGTTTTCTTTATGTTAAACTTTTGAATGTATGAAGAATTCAATGAAGAAAATTCTGCCGATCCTGTTATCGGTATCATTCCTGTTTGCAGGATGCCGCAGAAAACCTGCGGAACCGCAGCCGACGCCGGTCATTCCGGATATTGTCGAAACAACAGTGGCACCGGAAACACCGAAACCCACGGAAACGCCCGCGGCGGTTGAGGCAACGGAAGCCCCGGCGGAAACCACGCCGGAACCCGCAAAGGAACCGGAGCCTGCGATTTCGGAAGATACGCGCTGTGATGACAAAGACTGTGTGGCGTTATATGTCTATACCTACGGACACCTGCCGTCCAACTATATGTCAAAAAAGGAAGCGCGCAAACGCGGCTGGAACAGCGGTGCGCTGTCCAAAGTGCTGAAGGGCATGGCAATCGGCGGCGACCGTTTCGGAAACATGGAAGGATATCTGCCGGATCAGTACAACTATACGGAATGTGATATTGATACGATCGGAAAGAAATCCCGCGGCGCAAAGCGGATCGTCTTTGCGGACGGGGGAGTTCTCGTCTACTACACCGAAGATCACTATGAGACCTTTGAACTGCTGTATGGGGAGGAGTAATCATGTACAGACAAATTGAACTGAACCCGGACCGCATCATGAACAAGCAGGACATGCGGGAATACATGCAGGAAACGTTTCTGTTTGAAGATGAAGAATACGGCGCGATCAATCTGGACGCCCTCAGTGATTCTCTGAGTGAAGTGACTGACCAGGTGGATATTATCCTGCGGCCGGACGCGATCATGAAGATCTGCCAGAATGAATATGCCTATAAGGTTCTGCTTGTGCTGGGAAGAGCGGGGGAGGATAATCCGAACCTGCGGCTTCTGTTCCGGCGGTAATTGAGGACAGTATGAAGGAACGGGAATATAACTATGACCTTCTGCGGGCGGTTTCCGCGTTTGCGGTCGTGCTCGGCCATGTCGCAGCGCTGTTTATCGAAACCGCGCAGTGGGATTACTTTGACGGACTGCCGATGAACCATCCGCTGATCTCCGTGGTGATTACCGCACTGTGCAGATTCAGCGTGCCGGCGTTTCTGATGTTGTCGGGCGCGTTTGTCCTCGGCAATCCGAAGACAAAGGATGCGGCGTCGTTCTACCGGCGCTCCTGGCGCCATGTGGGAATTCCTGCGCTGGCCGCAGTCATTGCCGGCGTTGTCTACTCACTGTTCTGCGGACTGGTGCTGGATGGTACCGGCGCGATGCCGGCGGTGGAGGCGCTGATCAGCGGCGCACCGTTTTATCATCTCTGGTATCTGCCGGTCATGGCAGGCACGTATCTTCTGGCACCGTGGATTTATCGGCTTCGCGAAGAAGTGAGTCCGGAGACATTCGCAAAAATCGCCGCAGGGATGACGATTGCGGGGTGTCTTGGCCTGTGGCTGAATCCGCCCGTTGCGTCCCATTGGAATATCGGCGAAGCATTCTGCTATACCGGATATTTCATGCTGGGATATGTGCTTCGGGAGCGCAGCCGCGGAAAGTCCGGCGGATGGCTGTTCATCCTGGCCGCCCTGATTCTGCATGCATGCAGCGGGGTGCTGGTCTATCGTGCGGTATTTGTCTCCGGTATGGACCGGGCACTTGCGGAACATCGTTACTTTATGAGCTATGCGCCGCTGACGGTGCTGGCATCCGTATTGATGTTTGCCGGCTTTGCACGGCTGAAGGTGCATTTCAGCTCCGGCGTATTTGCGGCACACACCTACAGCATCTATCTGATCCATGCATTCCTGCTGGATATCATCTCCCGGCTGTCACGGGCAGTAAACGGACAGCGGTGGCTGTGTCATCTGGACGCACGATTCGCCATTCTGCTTCTGGCCGTACTGGTCTATGTTCTCTCGTGCGGCCTGGGAATCCTTCTTCATAAAATCTGTGCACAATCAAAAAAAGCAGTGAAGGCCTGAAACCTTCACTGTTTGCTTTTTCGGGGAAACGCATGTGTCTGTTTAATCATCGGTTTCAACGACCGGTGCGGTGAACTGCCGGATCGCCCGCACCATATTCGGGTGCGAGATGACAAAGGCAATGCGGGGATCCTTGTGCTTGGAGACAATCGCAAGTTTCTGATCCTTTACATAGATCGACAGATTACGAAAAGCGTTGTCAGTTGTCTCGCGGATGGATAACCCGGCATGTCCTGCGGCGTAATCTTTTGCCAGACTGAGATGTTTCTGATAGGTTTCCCAGCTGTACTGGAGCCGCTCATCCGCATTCATGAACGGCGCGTCAAATTCCGGTGTGAACCGGTCAAACTCCGTTTTTGAAAGGGACATGATTTCCGAAACCGCAGAGCCGTTTCTGAGCAGGCGGTTCATGAAATCCTGCTGGTTGATCAGATACGCTTCGGCCCGCCGGGTGAAATCCTCATCGCAGTGGTTCTCACGCAGTATCTGTGTAAGATGATCAAAGTTCAGTGCGAAGTAGGGAGGCACCGCTGCGCGGATATGCCACTTTCCGCCTCCGCCGGCTTCTTCTTCCATGTACCGGATGGCCACATCGTTATGTGCGCCGCGGATAATGCGCATCAGCGGAACGGCATGTCCGAACAGCTGCTTTGCGCGGGCTTTGCCGTAAGCGAGCCGTTTTGGCTCGCCGGACAGAGCGGAGGATGCGTATTCCACATTGGATCCGATTCCTTCTCCGCTCAGAACACAGGCATCCGAGACATACAGGCAGTGACGGTAAATGCTTCCGGAAACAGAGGGGAGGTAATACGGGAAGATCTGTCCGGTCATATAGACCGGGATCCAGGTTTCCAGTCCCAGCATCATTTCCGGGAACGGGCGGTTTACATCGTGGACGATATGAAGCTGATGTCCTTTTTTGACACACTGTGCGATCAGGCCCATCCACTCTTTCACAAATTCAATATCTTTCGCCATCTCCTCCATCGGCAGTTCATTGCACATATAGATCGGACCGACGGAATCGGACTTCAGTGTGGACATGAAGAAATCCAGTTCTCCCTGGCGGAGTCCTTCTACATCATAGTATTCCCGTCTGCCGTCCTGAATGGGTACACCGCTGAACGTCAGATCTTCAAAATGAATGGAGCGGATGTACTGATTGAGATTGAAACTGTTGATGGTGCTGAGGAAACGTTCCACTTCCGCTTCCTGGTTGGCTTCCGTCTGAATCAGCCAGCGGGAGAGGTATTCTGCGAAATCATTGTCCGATTCTGCCCCGGTCAGTTCGTTGACAAGCATGCGGTCTGCCGGCCGGAGGGTGTCACCAAGTGCCCGCGCGATATGATCCGCAAACGCAACAGGATCTGCCGGAGCGCGTTTGCCGGAACGGATGCGGGAAAGATAGGACGCATCATAGTTAAGAATGTAGGAAAGATCCTTCATGGACAGCCGGAGTGTGCTGAGCAGCTCATCGAGATGTTCCGAAAGCAGAGAAGGCTTGTTTCCGATCGCTGCGCGGTAACGGATAAGACGTTCTTCGCCCATCGGGGTAAGACCGGCTTCTTCCTCCAGCTTTGCGAACCCGCTGCACAGACGGATGAGCATTTCGCTGTCCGCCCGGGGGATGCGCTCACCGCTCCGGTAACGGGAGATCACTGCACTTGAAAGGCCGGAGGCACGTGAAAGTTCACTCAGGGAACAACCGACCCGTTCCAGATCCTTTTTTAAATAATCACGAAATTCCATAAAACACCTGCCGGAACCTGCCGTAACGGCAATGAAACTGTTCTGCCGCCGGATTGGTTCTCATTATCTTTAAGATGGATTGACTGAATGAGGCACACAGAGATGCATGCCGGTTGTGAATGCCGGACTGAACCGGAAGAAACAAATGGGGGACAGATGGTCTGAAATGTGATCATCTGAATGGGGGTTGTAAATATTTTTCCATCCAAGAGCCCTTACGGGTACTTTAATTATATATAAATAATACATGACAGAAACGGATTGTTACCGGTTCGGGCAATGCCGGAAATGGAAAAACGGAAACTTGTTCCGTTTTTCCTTATATATAAACAATTAAATATCTATGTTATTCGGTTACTGTGCCATCACAAAGACCATTCTGCCTTCCGCTCCGCCGCCGGAATGAACGGTCAGTGTCTCACCCGCCTGTTCCATGGTATAGGTTTCACCAAGGAAGGTAAGGGAGGTCTCGTTCCAGGTGACGGCTTCTTCCTCATCAAACAGATGACAGGTGCCGGTTCCGTCTTCGGAGAGTACCAGCGTCACGGTGCTTCCTTCCGCTTCCAGTCTTGCAAGCTTCTCATTCAGGGATGTGCCTGCATCATCATAGAGCTCCTTGAGCTGATAGGTGGCTGGTGTGATCGACGGCTGCGGCTCTGAGGCTGCGGAAGATCCGCACGCGGCAAGCACAAGCGCTGTGATCAGTGCGGCAAGAATACGGAGAATGGGTTTCATCATGCGGATTCCTCCCGACATACCGGGTGTATGTCTGAACTATTTCCTATCATACACGAGCCAAACCTGAAAGAAAACGGAATGCGCTGCGTGTACCCTTTGCGCAAATATTGAAAATGACAGCGCTTTCACAGAAAAATTACCGGTTTTGGTTGGAAATGAAACTTGTTTCACCCCGATTGGGCACCAAAAAGGGGTGTTCTGACAGGCAGAAAAAACATTTAAAAATTCGCAAAAATAATGCTTGCAATGCATTTTTCGGGGTGGTAGGATAGTGAAGCACTCGCGTAGA